>DATAHD010000030.1:0-7231 GCA_036263395.1 Rhizomicrobium sp.
TCGCGATGAAGTTCTTGATCGCGAAGCCCGGCGGCTGATCGCCGACGGTGATGTCGCGGTCGGAGGAGAAGACCTTGTGGTTCGCCTCGATCGCGACGATGTCGTTGAATTTGGTGATCGACCAGAAACCGCCGGTCGGGCCGGTGGGCGACCAGTGCACCGGGTCTTCTTCGCGCAAGCGCTTGAGATAGTCGTGTAGAAGGCCGCGCTGGTAGAGCGTGCCTTCGCTGGGATCGAGCGTTTCGAGCGGCTTCGCCCAGACTTCGCTTGTGCGGGACGGATGGTCGATCTGAGCAGCAGCGGACATTGGATACTCCCCGGGTATCTATTTCCGCAACGATAGCAGCGGCGGTTTCGCTGGCAATCCCATGTTGCGCCTTCGCATGTGCAACAAAGCGCGGGTTTATCGGTGAATTCCGCCGGGATTGTTTGACAAACGGCGGCTTCCGGCACCGTAATCCCCTCAGAACAAAACACCGGGAGCGCGCTATGGCTGACACATCCTCTTATGACGTCGTGATCATCGGGGCCGGGTTTTCCGGGCTCTACATGCTGCACAAGGTGCGCGCGCAGGGGCTGACAGCGCGGGTCTATGAAGCGGGCGAAGGCGTCGGCGGGACGTGGTACTGGAACCGCTATCCGGGCGCGCGGGTGGATATCGAGAGTCAGGAATACTCCTACTCCTTCGATGAGAAGCTGGAGCTCGAGTGGGAATGGAGTGAACGCTATGCCTCGCAGCCGGAACTGCTGAAATATGTGAACCACGTCGCGGATCGGTTCGACCTGCGCCGCGATATTCAGTTCAAGACCAAGGTTCTGTCGACGATCTTTGATGAGGCGGCGAAACGCTGGACCGTCACGACGGACCATGGCGACAAGGTCTCGGCGAAGTTCTGCGTGATGGCGACGGGTTGCCTGTCGGTGCCGAAGGACGTCGATGTTCCGGGTGCGGACAATTTCAAAGGACCGGTCTATCGCACCAGCCGCTGGCCGCATGAGGGCGTGGACTTCACCGGCATGCGCGTGGCGGTGATCGGCACCGGATCGTCGGCGATCCAGTCGATCCCGCAAATCGCCAAGCAGGCGTCGCAGATGACGGTGTTCCAGCGCACGCCGAACTTCAGCCTGCCCGCGAACAACGGGCCGGCGAATAAAGATGTGGTCGCCGACTGGAAAGCCAACCGCGCGGAACGCCGCGAGGCGCAGCGCAACGCGCCGTTCGCCAGCGTGATGATCAAGGAGACGGACGTCACGGCGCTGAGCGTTTCGGAAGAAGACCGGCGCAAGATGTATGAGCAGTGCTGGGACATCGGCGGGTTCAGCCTGCTCGGCGCCTATGGCGATCTCATCACCGACATCGCGGCGAACGATACGGCGGCGGATTTCGCGCGCGAGAAGATCCGCGCGCTGATCAAAGACCCCAAGGTTGCGGACAAGCTGTTGCCGCGTAATCACCCGATTGCGACCAAGCGGCCGTGCGTCGATATCGGATACTTCGAGACGTACAACCGCGACAACGTCGAACTGGTCGATGTGAACGAAGACCCGATCGTGTCGATCACCGCCGACAGCGTGAAGACGCGCAATGCGGAGTACAAGATCGATGCACTGGTGCTCGCCATCGGCTTCGACGCGATGACCGGGGCGCTGAACGCGATCGACATTCGCGGGCGCGGCGGCATGAGCCTGAAGGAGAAGTGGCACGACGGACCGCGCAACTATCTCGGCCTGATGGTGGCGGGCTTCCCGAACATGTTCATCGTCACGGGGCCGGGCAGCCCGTCGGTGCTGACCAATATGATGGTCTCCATCGAGCAGCACGTGGAATGGATTTCCGGCTGCATCGCGCATGTGAACGAGCGGCAGGCCTCCGGCATCGAAGCGACGGAGACGGCAGAAGACGAGTGGGTGCTGCACGTCAACGAGGTGGGCAACACCACGCTCTATCCGCTGGCCAACAGCTGGTACATGGGCGCGAACGTGCCGGGCAAGCCGCGCGTGTTCATGCCGTATATCGGCGGCTTCGGCGTCTATCGCCAGAAGTGCAACGAGGTTGCGGCCAATGGCTATGAAGGCTTCGAGCTGAGCAGCGCCTGATTATTTCGGCGTGAAGCTGGTAACGACGCGGCGGCCTTTGTCGTCGCGTCGTGTTTCCACAGCGGCGCCGAGCGGTTCTTTCGCGATCATCTGCTGCACGATGGCGCCGTCTTCCGGATCGGTCATCGCGGCGAAGCGTGCGCCGGATGGCGTGCGGACGACGAGAATGCCGCGCGGCTGCTCCCGGCCGTAGTCGATGGTGTAGGTTTCGACGGTGCCGCTGTTCTCGCTGTCGGTTGCCGACGCCGGTGCGGGCCAGGCATCGATCTCTGCCTGCAAATCCTTGCTCGAGAACGGATGCCAGGCGCGCGGCTTGGTGGAATAGACGCCGGTCGAATACTTCGACAGGAAGCCGCCATTGGCGCCGACGAAGCCGTAGGTACCGGGCTTGCTGCGCAGCAGGCGGATCATGGATGCGATGGCGTGCATCGAATAGTTGTTGCCGGCGCCACCGAAGAACGGGAGGCCGCCGGTGACGGTGAGTGCGCGCGGATCGTTTTCCGGAATGCCGAGTTCGTCGCGCACATCGGTGACCGCAATCGGGAAGCAGCTGTAAAGATCGAACGCGCCGAGGTCGGATGTCTTGATTCCCGCAACCTCCAGCGCGCGGCGCGCCGCGAGACCGGCCGCGGGATAACCGGAAATGTCGTTGCGCTCGAGCGGCGAGCGCTCCGTCGTGTCGGCGCCGCCGTGGAGGTAGACCCAGCGATCTTCCGGCACGCCGAGTTCGCGCGCTTTACCGACCGAGGTCAGCAGCACGGCCGCGCCCTGGTTCGCCTGATCGCGCGCCACCATGCGGCGCGGGAACGGATCGGCGACGAGACGGTTCTTCGGCGTGACGGTGGCGAGATCTTCGGCGGAGAATTTTTCCTGCGACATGGCATGCGGGTTTTCCGCCGCAACCTGTGTAAACGGTGCGAACAGCTTGCCCATCTCGTCGCGCGCATAGGTCTCGCGGGTCATGCCCTTCTTGGCGCGGCGCGCGTTTTCGAACATCGCGTAGAACACCATCGGCGTCACCGCGCCGTGGGCGTTGAGTTCGGGGGCGATGAGTTTCTCGACGCCGTAACCGCGGTCTTCGAGCTGGCCGCCGACGGTTTCGCTCCAGTCGCGCTTCTCGCCCTTGGTCGCGAGATGGCGGACGGTGGAGATCGCTTCGGCGCCGAAGATCAGCGCAAGCTGCATCTCACCATTGGCGATGGCGTGGGCGAATTCGTTGACGAGGTGCTGTGGTCCCTGCCCGCCCACCGGCTCCAGGATCGCGCGCTTTGGATCGGCGCCGATGCGTTTCGCGACCGCGCGCGGCAGGTTGTCGGCTTTGCCAAACGGCGCGACGGCGCGCGCGCCGGAGATTTCGAACTGACGGATCGCAGCCATCACATCGACCAGCGGCGCAAGCGGCGCCTTGGCGTGCGCATCTTCGAGCGCGGCGGCACAGGCAGCGGCAGAGAGTTCTGCGGGCGACATGGCGCGATAGTCCGGCGCGTCGATCCGCTCCGACGCTTCGCCGACACCGATGATGATGGGGGTGTTGTCGCTCATGTCCGGTCCCTCGTTCCTCACCGTGGCGTAGCGCGTTCGCGGCGGATTCTCACGGCCTGTTCTTGACGCAGAACGTCACAGGACATCTGCTTCCGGGCAAGCAGAAATGGCGGACGCTACGGCAAGGAACGGCACGATGAACTATGGCGATTTTCAATTCCTGACCTTCGATCACAAGCCGAACGGCGTCCTGCTGATCACGCTGAACCGGCCGGATGCGATGAACGCGACGAACGCGCGGCTGCACTGGGAACTGACGCAGATCTGGCCGGTGATCCACGACGATCCGAAGGTGAAGGTGGCGGTGGTGACGGGCGCGGGCGAGCGCGCGTTCTCCGCCGGCGGCGATCTCGAATGGATTTCCGAGATGGCGGGCAACGCCGAGAAGGTGGCCGGCACTATGCGCGAGGCGGGCGACATCGTGTTCAACATGATGAACTGCGAGAAGCCGATCATCTCCGCGATCAACGGCGTGGCGGTGGGCGCAGGTCTGGCGGTGGCGTTGATGGCCGACATCTCGATCATGGCGGAGGAAGCGCGCATCACCGACGGGCATGTGCGGCTGGGCGTGTCGGCCGGCGATCACGCGGTGATCCTGTGGCCGCTGCTCTGCGGCATGGCAAAGGCGAAGTACTATCTGATGACGGCAGACTTCTTGAGCGGCAAGGAAGCCGAGCGCATCGGCATGGTGAGCCTGTGCGTGCCGCGCGCGGAGTTGATGGCGAAGGCGATGGCGACGGCGGACAAACTGGCGGCGGGGAGCCAGCAGGCGATCCGCTACACGAAGCGCTCGCTCAACAACTGGCTGCGCACGTTCCAGCCCGCGTTCGATGCGAGCCTCGCGATGGAGATGCTGTGCTTCCTGAGCGAAGACGTGAAGGAAGGCGTGGCGGCGGTGAAGGAGAAACGGGAGCCACGGTTTCCGAGTGCGCGATAACTAACCTCGCCCGCGCAGCGGGAGAGGACAGCTTCGCGAAGCGAAGCAGGTGAGGGGAAGTCGTGGCCGAGTGAAGTCGTCCCCTCACCCAGCTCTCCCGCACGCGGGAGAGGTTAAGCCCAAGCATCCGGCACCTTCGTCGCCAGCCACTTTGCGAGGTTCGCATTTACCTCGAGTGGTTTCTCCTGCGCCATCCAGTGGCCGCTTTGCACCGTGGCTTCGGTGAGGTTGCGGCACATTTCGCGCATGGGATCGGCGAGGCGGGTGCCGACGGTGGCGCAGACGTAGTCGTATTCTGCGTGGATGAAGAGCACCGGCATGTCGAGCTTGCCGCCGTTCTTCGCGTGTTTGGCGAAGGCCATGTTCGCGGGGCCGTTCATGTACCAGCTGTCTGGGCCGAAGAAGCCGTTGCGGGCGAGGCCGCTGGCGTATTTGTGCAGGTCTTCTTCGGTGAGCACCGTTTCGTCGCGCGGGATGTCGGGGACGCCGGGGAGTTGGCCAAAGAAACCGCCGGCAATGCGCGTGTAGGCGGTCGAGGCCGGTTGGCCCTTGCCATCGGGCGAGCCGGCGCGGAACAGGCCTTTCACGGTGTTCTGGATGTTGTGTTCGAAGCCGGCGCGGGCTTTGTCGAAGTTCTCGCGATAGAACATCATGTATTCCCACTGGCCGGCGGGAAACTGCGCCTCGGGATAGAGCTTGCGATCGACGAGCGGGATGATCGCTTCGGGCGCAAAGCCTTCCGGAATGTACGGCACGCAGAGATTGGCGATGCCGTGGCAACGGTCGGGATGGTGGCTTGCGATGCTCCAGACGACGGGGCTGCCCCAATCGTGGCCGACCCATACGGCTTTCTCGGCACCGAGAGAGTCGAGCAGTTCGATCATATCGGCGACGGCGTTCTCGACCGCGTAGTCTTCGTGGCGGCCATAGACCGACGAGCGACCATAGCCGCGCATGTCGGGCGCGATGGCGCGGAAGCCGAGATTGCCGAAGGTCGGCAGCTGATGCCGCCAGCTTTGCGACAATTCCGGCCAGCCATGCACAAAGATGATCGGTGTCACATCTTCGCGGCCGCTGGAGAGATAGAAGCTGGTGTGGCGCGCGGTCTTCAGACTGCGTTCGGTGACGATCATTGTGTTGCCCTTGCCGATTTCCCCTATGCTGCACGCAAACGGGGGAAAAGAAAGACGCTATGGCGAAGACGTGGCTGGAAGTGGCGCTGAACGGTGGGCTGACGCGCGAGTCGCAGCCGCATGTGCCGGTGAGTGTGGAGGAGATCGTGGCCGACGGCATCGCCTGTGTGAAGGCGGGCGCGAGCATCGTGCACCTGCATTCCTATGATATCGCCACCGGGCGGCAGAAGGACGATGTCGATCTGTATGCGCGGATCATCGACGGCATTCGCAGCAAAGTGGATGCCATCGTCTATCCGACGGTGATCGGCGGGACGCGTGGGGCGTCGGAGGTCACGGTTGTTGGACCGGAGCGCTACAAGGCGGTTGTCGGTCTGGCGGAGCGCGGGCTTCTGGAGTGGACGGTGTGCGATCCGGGATCGACCAACACGGCGCTGTATGCCGGTGTCGAGCGCGGCTGGAAGAGCAGCGTGTATGTGAACACCGAGAGCGACATCCGCACAGGCCTCGCGCTTGCCTTAGAGCATGGGCTGGTGCCGAGCTACGCAATCTATGAGCCGGGCTTCCTGCGGCTGGGGTCGGCGCTGGCGAAGCGCTATCCCAAGCTGAAGACGCCGGTGTACCGCTTTATGTTTTCCGACCGTATGACGTTCGGCTTTGCGCCGCGGGGACTACGCGCTCGACGCCTATCTGGCGATGATGGCGGAGCATGCGGCCGGTGCGCCGTGGATGATCGCAGGACTGATGGTGGATGTGACGCCGCTGATCGCGCGGACGGTGGCCAGCGGCGGGCATGTGCGCACCGGGCTGGAAGATGCGCACCACCGCAGCGAGCGGAACAATGTGCAGCTGGTCGAGGCGGCGGCCACGGAGATCGTGCGGGCGGGCGGAAACCTTGCCACGGCGGCGGACATCCGGGCCGCCCTCGCCTAGCGTCACCAATTGTGCACAATCCCCGGCACTGAAAAATCGAGGAAGGGAAGTCCATGAACGTGGCCGTCGCAAAGACGCAGATGACCGATGAGCAGATAGAGGCCGAGCTGAACCAGCTGGCGATGTCGAAAGAGGCGCAGCCGCTGTTCGACGCGGTGAAGAAGCACATTCAGGAGAATGTCGCGCCGATCGAGGAGGAGTTCCACCGGCTGGGCGAAGGCCGCGCCGATCGCTGGAGCTGGGCGCCGGGGCAGCTGGAGCTGCTGGACGGTGCGAAGAAGAAGGCGAAGGAAGCCGGCCTGTGGAATTTCTTTCTGCCGGAGGCGAATGAGATCGGGCGCGGGCTGACCAACCTCGACTACGCTTACATCGCGGCAGAGCTCGGCAAGCATCCGCTGGCGTCCGAGTCACTCAACTGCTCCGCGCCGGATACCGGCAACATGGAAGTACTGGAGCGCGTCGGCACGCCGGAGCAGAAAGAGAAGTGGCTGAAGCCGCTGCTAAACGGCGACATCCGCTCGGCCTATGCGATGACGGAGCCGGGCGTGGCCTCGTCGGATGCGAAGAACGTCAGCATGCGCGCCGTCCT
>DATAHD010000031.1:0-7344 GCA_036263395.1 Rhizomicrobium sp.
CCTTGCGAACTGGCAGAAGTGTGTCGACACCCTCGCCGCCGCCAAGCCGCTGTGGGCTCCGGGCGCGTATGCGTCCTATCACGCCGTGACCTACGGCTTCCTCGCCGGTGAAATCATCCGCCGCATCACCGGCAAGACACCAGGCACCTTCTTCGCCGATGAGATCGCCAAACCGCTCGGCCTAGACTTCTGGATCGGCCTGCCCGCGGATAAAGAGAGCCGCGTCGCGCCGCACATCCCGCCGCCGAAAGCCGTCGACTTCCGCGGCATGATGACGTCGCTCGGTGTCGATGCGAACGATCCCGTGATGTCGGAGATCTTCGCCGGCTTCGATGCGATCACCGACGCCATCACCTTCATCAACACACCCGCAGGCCACGCCTGCGAGCTCCCCGCCGCGAACGGCATCGCCAACGCGCGCGGTCTCGCCAAGATGTACGCCGCCTGCATCGGCAAGATCGACGGCGTGCAACTGATGAGCAAGGCTTCGTGGGACGCCGTTCGTCAGCCGCGCACCAGGGACCTGCCGCAACTCCCGGCGATGGCGCACTTCCCCAAACTGCCCGGCGAAGGCTTCGGCCTCGGCTTCGCGCTCGGCAATCCGATTACCCAGATGCTCGGCCCCGGCTCCTTCGGTCACGATGGTGCAGGCGGACGCCTCGGCTTTGCACATCCCGAATACGGTGTTGCCGCCGGCTACGCGTGCAACAGCATGCTGTGGGACAACTTCAGTCCGGATCCGCGCTGGGCGTGGTCCGATGCACTCTTGGAAATCGTGAAAGCATAACTGCACTGCAGCAAAATCATCGCGTTCCGCCGCTGCTATCTGATATGGGACGCCCGCGTTAGGAGAACCACCATGGCACTCAAGCTGAAAGATCCGTCGCTTCTCAAAGCGGACTCGTATGTGAACGGCGAATGGACCGGCGCGAAGTCGGGCGCCCGCTTCCCCGTCACCAATCCCGCGACCGGCGAAGTGATCGCGGAGATGCCGAACTTCGATCCCGATGACGTCACTGCCGCCATCGAAGTCGCCAACGCCGCCTGGCCGGCCTGGCGCGCCAAGACCGCGAAAGAACGCGCCGGCCTGATGCGCGCCTGGTTCAACCTCATCATGGCGAACCAGGAAGACCTCGCGCAGATCATGACCGCCGAGCAGGGCAAGCCGCTCGCCGAAAAACGCGGCGAAGTCGCCTACGGCGCCAGCTTCATCGAGTGGTTCGCCGAAGAGGGCAAGCGCATCTATGGCGACGTGATCCCCACCTTCGCGCAAGGCAAGCGCATCCTGGTGTTCAAGGAGCCGATCGGCGTCGTCGCCGCGGTCACACCGTGGAATTTCCCGAACGCGATGATCACCCGCAAAGCGGCCCCTGCCCTTGCCGCCGGTTGCACCTTCATCATCAAGCCACCGTCCGAGACACCGCTCAGCGCCACCGCGCTCGCCGAACTCGCGCACCGCGCCGGTATTCCGAAGGGTGTCATCAACGTCGTGACGTCGAAGCAGGCGTCGAAGGTCGGCAAGGTCCTCACCGAGAGCCCGCTGGTGCGCAAATTCACCTTCACCGGCTCGACGGAGATCGGAAAAATCCTGATGGCGCAGTGCGCCTCCACCGTGAAGAAGGTCAGCCTCGAACTTGGCGGCAACGCACCGTTCATCGTGTTCGATGACGCCGACCTCGACGCGGCCGCCGATGGCGCGATGATCTCCAAATTCCGCAACATGGGTCAGACCTGCGTCTGCGCCAATCGCCTGCTGGTGCAGGATGGCGTTTACGATGCCTTCGCGAAGAAACTCGCCGAACGCGTTTCCAAGATGAAAGTCGGCAACGGCGTCGAAGACGGCGTCACGCAGGGCCCGCTCATCAACATGGCCGCGGTCGACAAGGTCGAGAGCCTGCTCGCCGATGCGAAGTCGAAAGGCGGCAAGGTCGTTGCCGGCGGCAAGCGTCACGCCCTCGGCGGCACGTTCTTCGAACCCACCATCGTCACCGACGTGAACACCGACATGACGATCGCGCGCGAAGAAATCTTCGGCCCCGTCGCCACCCTCTTCCGCTTCAAGGACGAAGCCGAAGCCGTCCGCATGGCGAACGACACGGAGTACGGCCTCGCCGCCTACTTCTACACCCGCGATATCGGCCGCACGATCCGCGTCGCCGAGGCGCTCGAGTACGGCATCGTCGGCATCAACGAAGGCATCATCTCCACCGAGATGGCCCCGTTCGGCGGCATCAAGGAATCCGGCATCGGCCGCGAAGGCTCGAAATACGGCATCGAGGATTTCCTCGAGATCAAATACGTCCTCCTCGGCGGCATCGGCGTCTGATCCGCTGCGGCGTGTCGCCGCCAGCTGAAATGTTAGCTATGGCATCCGGTGGGATTTTGGATCATACTTCGATCCAGAATCCCGCCGCTAACATTTTGGGCTGCCGCCGATGAAACGCCACCTGCTCAGCGACGCTGAGGTCGCCCACTACCGCGAACACGGCTACGTCACGCCGCAATACCGTCTCCCCGCCGACGTCCTCGCCGGCCTGAAGGGCGAGATCGAATCTCTCATCGACGGCAACAAAAGCATCCGGCCGGAGCAGCTCGTCGGCGCGCATGTCGCGAACAACAAGGACACCGGCGTCAAAGGCAACGCCGATCTCATCGACTTCACGCGCCATCCCGACATCCTCGATATTGTCGAACAGGTCATCGGTCCCGACATCATCATGTGGGGCAGCCAGGTGTTCTCGAAGCCCCCGGGCGACGGCATGGCGATCCCGTGGCATCAGGACGGCCAGTACTGGCCGATGCGCCCGCTCGCGACCGTGACGGTGTGGTTCGCGATCGATCCCGCGACGACAGAGAACGGCTGCCTGCGCGTCATTCCCGGCACGCATGAAAGCGGATTGATGCCGCATCAATCGACCGACGCCAGCGGCCTCGCCCTCAATCAGGGCCTCGCCGACGGCGTGTTCGACGAGAAGAAGGCCGTCGACATTGTGCTCGAGCCCGGCCAGATCTCCCTGCATCACGCGATGCTGGTGCACGGCTCCGAACCCAACCGCTCCACCAAACGCCGCTGCGGCTACGCCGTGCGCTACATGCCCGCAACCTCGCACTTCGAACGCGAACTCCCGCCGACCCAGATCGCGAGCAACCAGGCCCTGGACTTCGCCAACCGCCCGATCTGGCTGCTCCGCGGCAAAGACCGCGCGAACAACGATTTCAGCGTGGGGCATTAATCTCATTTATTAAAGTCGTCATGGCCGCGTCGACCCGGAGCGCAGCGTAGGGCGTACCGGCCATCCATTGCCTCGATGTCGCCGTCTGAGCTCCACCGTTGACGATTGAGGCAATGGATGGCCGGGACAGCCTTCGCTACGCTACGGCCTGCCCGGCCATGACGGCTTTTATGTAGTTGAGAGAATGACCACCATCCAAATCCCCCAAGGCACCCTTCGCGGCCGCGCGCTCGACAGCGGTGTCACCGCGTTCATGGGCATCCCCTACGCCGCGCCGCCTGTCGGCGCATTGCGCTGGCAACCGCCACAGCCGCCCGTACCATGGACCGGCGTGCGTGACGCCACCAAAGCCGCCGCCCGCTGCATTCAGCACGCGCCCTACGGCGAACTCGAGGCCGACAATCCGAACCAGAGCGAAGACTGCCTCTATCTCAACGTCTGGACTCCCAACGCAAACGCCAAAGCAAAACTCCCCGTCCTGTTCTGGATTCACGGCGGCGAGTTTTGGGCCGGCTCCGGCAGCGAGGCACGCTACAACGGCGCCCATCTCGCGGCACGTGGTGCCGTGATCGTCACGATCAACCACCGTCTCGGTGTCTTCGGCTTCCTCTCTCATCCCGAACTCAGCGCCGAAAGCGAGCACAACACCTCCGGCAACTACGGCCTGCTCGATCAGATCGCGGCGCTCGAATGGACGCGCGAGAACATCGCGCACTTCGGCGGCGATCCGGACAACATCACCGTCGGCGGCGAGTCCGCCGGTTCCTGTTCGGTCAGCTTCCTGATGGCCTCGCCGCGCGCGAAGCATCTCTTTCACAAGGCGCTCGGCCAAAGCTGCGCCTATTTCATGCCCGAACCGCACGCAATGAAGCCGCTCAGCCACGCCGACAACGAACAGCGCGGCAGCGAATTCATGCATGCCGCCGGCGCCGACAGCATCGCCGAGCTGCGCGCCATGCCAGCCGAGCACCTGCTCGCGACCTGGCTGAAAGATCCATCAAAGCGCATGCAGCCGTGCTTCGACGACCACATCCTGCCGCATGTCAATCAAGTGTTCACCCGCGGCGAACAGGCCCGCATCCCGCTGCTCTGCGGCTGGAACGGCGACGAATACGGCTTCTATCGCGCGCACGCCGACAAGTTCGAAGCCCCCACCTTCGCCAGACGCCTGCGCGAGTCTTTCGGCGACACCGGCGCCGACGAGGTCCTCGCCGCCTACGGCCCGCACCGCGCCCTCGAAACCGCCACCCAGTTGATGAGCGACCGCGCGATGGTTTGGCCGACATACAAATGGGCCGAAGAACACACGCGCGCCGCGCCGGTCTATGCCTATCAATTCGACCGCGCCCCGCCGGGCAGCCCGTTCGGCGCCACGCACGCCAGCGAACTCGAATACGTCTTCGGCGCGTTAGACAGCAAACCCCGTGGCTACACCCAAGACGACCGCGATCTGTCCGCGCGCATCGGCGACCGCTGGATCGCTTTCGCGAAAAGCGGTGAACCGAACGGCGAAGGTTTGGTGCCGTGGCCGGCATACGGCGCGGACAAACAGGTGATGTACCTCAACGCCAAAGACACGGTGCGCCCTCTGAAGACGCGTGCGCGATTGGAATTGTTGGATCGTCTCTTTCACCAAAAATAAAACTTGTCATCCCGGCCGCAGTGGAGCGCAGCGTAACGGAGAGCCGGACCCATTGTGCCGACGCTTCGGACCTCCGGAGTTCGCTGAGGAATGGGTCCGGCTCGCGCTTCGCTTCGCTCCGCTTGGCCGGGATGACAACCGTTGTTGTGGTTGTTGTTAGCGCATCACGGCACCAACACCCCCTTCGCATTCAACCCGAGCCGCATGTGCTCGAACGCATCCGTCAGTCCCTGCTTCGACAGCGGGTACGTCCGCGTCACCATCTCATCCAGTTTCAACCGCTTCTGCTGATACATCTTCAGCAGCATCGGAAAATCGATCTGCGGCCGGCACTGGCCGTACAGCGGCGTCATATAGAGCTTGTCGAATTCGAACAGCTGCATGTCGATCGGCACCACCTGTTCGATGCCGCTCACCGCAATCGCAACACCGCCATTGCACACCATGGCGAGCGGCGCCGCACCAAGCTCCGGCACCGCCGTGCATTCGAACGCATAGTCCGCGCCGCGCCCGACCAGCGCCTTCACCTCTTTCGACGCCGCAATCAGCCCGGCGTCCTCGCGCGACGCCAGCACCGTGTGCGTTGCACCGAACTGCTTGGCCAATTCCAGCCGCGCCGGATTCACATCCACCGCGATGATCATCCCGGCACACGCATGCACCGCGCCCTGAATGACCGACAGACCAACACCACCCGTGCCCAGCACGACAACCGAAGACCCCGCCGTCACCTTCGCCGCGTTCGTCACCGAGCCGAAGCCCGTCATCACACCGCAGCCGAGCAGCGCCGCCGACGGAAACGGAATCTCGACATCGATCTTCACCACCGCCTGCTTGGGCACCACCGAATGCGTCGCCATCGTGCCGATGCCGAACGACGGATAGAGCGGCTTGCCGCGCCAGGTGCGCCGGTCGTGCGGCACATGCGGACGCTTGTCGCAAATGTTCTCGCGCCCAGCGCGGCACTGAAAACACTCGCCGCACGGGATCGCCCAGTTGAGGATCACCGCATCGCCCGGCGCGACGTGCGAAACACCCGCGCCCACCGACAACACAACACCGGCACCCTCATGCCCCATCACATGCGGAAAGCGGCGGTTCAGCATGTCGAGATCGGTGTGACACACGCCACTCGCCTTGATCTCGACCAGCACCTCGTTCGCCTGCGGATCGCCAAGCTCCACCTGTTCGGCGTCGAACTGGGCATCGCCCGAGGTCACAAGGGCAGTCGACATCGTAGGCATGACAGGCTCCGATAGCGGCAAAGAGTTGCGTTGATTGCGGCGGGACTAACATATCAGATACAGACCGTCGATAACCGGCACGCACAAGGGGAAACGGCTATGGGAACGAAGCTCGCGAATCTGGAATCGATTGCGCCGGAGGACATCGAAAAGCTGGAAGCCGCCGGCATCGCCACGACCGACGAAGCACTCCCGCGGATCGCGTCGAAAGCCGATCGCGCCGCCCTCGCCGCCAGCACCGGCATCGCCGAAAGCACGCTCGCCCAACTCGCCGGGACCTCCGATTTGATGCGGGTTGCGGGCATTGCTGAGCCGCACACCCTCCTCCTCGCCCAGCTCGAAACCCCCACTGCCGCCGCTCTCGCCACCAAAGAGGCACTGCCCATTCTCAAGCTGATGCGGCGCAAGAACGTCGAGTTGATGATCGCCCGCGCCATGCCGCCCGAATCGACCGTCGCCCGCTGGATCGACGACGCCAAAAATCTGCCGCCCGGCGCCGAAATCTGACGTCCCGCTTGCATCCGGCAAAAAGCGAAGCTAACATTTCAGCTATGAGCACGATCACCGACCGCTTTGGCCCCCGCCCCGATGTCTCCTTCGAACTCACCCCTTCGAAGGATGAGATCGCCTTCTTCCGCGAAAACGGCTTCTACAGCCTGGATCGCATCACCACGGATGAAGAGATCCTGTGGCTGCGCAAGGTGTTCGAATACATCTTCTCCGACGAATACGCCGGCAAGCCGGGCTCGCCACTCGACCGCTCGGGCAGCGACGATCTTAAGCTGGACCTGCCCAAGGCCAGCCTCAGCCAGGCGTTTTTCCCGGAGATGTTCTTCCCCGAATTGCTCGGCACCCAGTTCCGCCGCAACGCGAAGCGTTACTCCGCCGCGTTCCTGGAGGAGCCGGAGAGCGAGATCACCAGCTGGGGCCACATGATCCAGAAAAAGCCCGGCGCACGCGCCGCGTCCTGGCATCAGGACCACGCCTACTGGCAGCCGGAGTTTGACTACAAAGCGCTCGGCGTCTGGCTCCCGATGCACGACGTCAGCGTCGAGATGGGCGCCATGCAGTTCATCCCCGGCACGCACAAGCGTGGTCTCGTTCCGCATCGCCAGGAAGACGCGCCGGAGCATAACGTGTTGACGGTGGTCAACCCGCCGGACCCGGCGACGATCGTTCCCTGCCCGCTTAAGATGGGCGGCTGCACCTTCCATCATGCCGAGAC
>DATAHD010000032.1:0-11303 GCA_036263395.1 Rhizomicrobium sp.
CTTCGTGCCCGCGCCGATGACGAGGTTGTTGCCGTCGCGCCGGATGAACTGCAACTCTTTGATTTGCGAGATGTCGATCAGGTCTGACGGGTTTGCCAAACGCATCTTCATCGTCGCGATCAGGGTCTGACCGCCGGCGAGAAGCTTGGCTTCTGACGCACCGCTGAGCAGCGCAACCGCGTCGGCGACCGATGTCGCCTTCTTGTAGTTGAAGCCATACGGAATCATGCGGCGCCTCCCGTCATGCGCTTGGCGGCGTCTTCGATCGAAGACACGATGTTGTGGTAGCCGGTGCAACGGCAGATGTTGCCTTCCAGCTCATGCCGAATTTCTTCGCGGCTGTTCGCTTTGCCACGGCGGATCATGTCGACCGCGGTCATGATCATGCCCGGCGTGCAGAAGCCGCACTGGAGGCCGTGGTTGTCGCGGAAGGCTTCCTGAACCGGGTGTAGCTTGCCGTCCTTCGCGAGGCCTTCGATTGTCGTGACCTCAGCACCAGCAGCCTGGGCCGCGAACATCGTGCAGGACTTCACGGCCTTGCCGTTCACATGCACCACGCAGGCGCCGCACTGGCTGGTATCGCAGCCGATATGGGTGCCGGTGAGGCGCAGACTCTCGCGCAGGTAATAGACGAGCAACGTACGGTCTTCGACATCCGCGGAAACGGGCTTACCGTTCACCGTCATGGAAACGACGGACATATTCTGAACCTCAGTGTAAAATGTTAGTGGTAACTCTCAGCATTCAGCGTGGCCCGTCAAGGCCATGCGATGCAACAGGATTGGAGGCAAAATGCCAGTCATAGCCACCCATATTCTGAAGGGACGCGGCGTGGAGATCAAACGCCGTCTCGCCTCTGCACTGACTACCGCCATGGCCGATGTCCTAGAGCTGCCGGCCGAGTCGATCCACGTGCTGATCACCGAGCACGACCGCGAGAACTGGGCGATCGGCGGCGAACTGTTCAGTGAACGCGTCGCACCGCAACCGCCGGAGCTTGATCTCGACACGCTCTTCCGCAAGCCAACGCCAGCCAAGGAAACGAAGGCCATCTCCCAATCGGCGGCTAAAGCACCACCCCGAAAAGCACCAGCAAAATCACGACCACGGCGATGAGGCCGATCACCCAGACCTGCGGCGCGAGACCTTCGCGGTGGCCGGCCGGCGTCGGGTCGGCCGTCGCAACAACCTGAACCGGCGGCACTGCGGCTTCAGCCGCGTTGACGGGATCGGACATCGGATCAGGTGTCAGCGCCGGCGTTACGGCGGCACTGAAGCGTTTGAAGAAATCATCCGCGATCTGTTTTGCGGCGCCGTCAATGAGACGTTGTCCAATCTGCGCCAGCTTGCCGCCGACATTCGCCTTCGCGACGTAGGTGAGTTCGGTGCCGCCATCGATGGGCGCCAGCAGAACTTCGGCATCGCCTTTTGCGAAGCCAGCAACGCCACCTTGCCCTTCGCCGTGCAGCACGAGGCGTTTCGGCGGATCGAGTTCGCCAAGTGAGACCTTGCCGCGAAACGTCGCCGACACCGGTCCGACTTTGATCTTCGCAGCACCTTCGAAATCAGTGTCACTTGTCTTGTTGAGCGTCTCGCAGCCCGGGATACAGGCCTTCAGGACTCCGGGATCGTTGATAGCGGCCCACACTGCGTCGGGGCTCGCGGGGATGGTGTATTTGCCGGTGAATTCCATGTCCGAAATCTCTCTTGGAAGATCAACAATGACAACTGCTTAGCTTCAACGCCCTTGATGCTGCCCACGGTTTTGTTCATCCCGAGGCAAATTAAGACAGTTTTGCTTCACGATGTTGGCAGGTTGTGTTAACCTTATCTTTACCATCGCAAGTATGGGGCTCGGGGGAGAATGGAAACAGTAGAGTCGAGTATGCCGGCGCAGGAAGTGGCCGGCCTAGTGAAGTGGTTCGATATCACAAAAGGCTACGGCTTCATCAAGCCATCTGGCGGCGGTCAGAATGGCGATATTCTCCTGCATCAAACATGCGTTCGGCAATCGGGCTTCAAAGCCGCCTATGAAGGCGCCACCGTGATCTGTGAAGCGGTGCAAGGGCCCAGAGGTCTTCAGGCTCGCCGTTTGATCTCACTCGACAACTCGACGGCTGCGGCGCAGCCGATGGTCGAGCGTTCGTCGCGCTACACGGCGGAGCCGAAAGGGCTCGCGTTCGATGCGACGGTGAAGTGGTTTAACCGCGGCAAAGGCTATGGCTTCGTCTCGCGCGGGCCGGATTCGCCGGACATCTTCATCCACATGGAGACGTTGCGCCGGAATGGCATCCGCGAACTGCGGCAGGGCCAGCGCGTGCGGGTGCGCGCCGGCGATGGGCCAAAAGGCGAG
The DNA here is from genome assembly GCA_036263395.1 of Rhizomicrobium sp. GTDB lineage: Bacteria > Pseudomonadota > Alphaproteobacteria > Micropepsales > Micropepsaceae > Rhizomicrobium. Next base: position 2,354 of record DATAHD010000032.1, read on the forward strand.
CTTGCAGCCGAGATCACAGTCGTCGATCCTTAAGCGGCAAATCTCACCTATCGGTATCCCATGTCTGTCGCGGCGCGTTTCCGCGAGTTTCTGGTCGAGGCCCCGCACTGGGTGAGCTTGCTCGCCCAGGGGCCGGCACAGCATGTGCTGCGGCACGACACGATCCATCCGGTGTTTCACGGCTGCATCGACTGGCACTCCGCCTGTCATGCCGTTTGGGCGTTGTTGGCGCACCAGCGCGCCACCTGCGATATGCGCTATGCAGCGATCGTCGATGACCTGCTGATGCCGGCGCTGCTGGCACGGGAGGCGACTGATCTCGCGGACCAGCCCGCGTTCGAGATGCCATACGGCCGGGCGTGGTTCCTGCGGCTGGCGCTGGAGGATCGCGCTGTCACGGGGTCGACGCGCCTGACTTTCTTTGCCCGCGACGTGGCGCTGTCGATGGTCGAGTACTATCGCCAGCAACCGCCGCAACCCTTCACCCGCGAATACGGCAATCCCTGCTGGGCCATGACAAATTTGTGGGATTACGCGCATTCCGAGAACAGGCAGGATCTGGCGAAGTTCGTTCGCGAAACCACGGTGCAGCACATCCTTCCGTATCTCGACCGTCTGCCGTCACCGGCCGAAGAAGACACCTGGCCCGACTTCATGGCGATCACGCCCAATCTGGCGGAAGTCGTCGTGCGCACCGGTGCCGCGTCCATTGGCGATGTGATGGCCAAAGTGGGCGACCGTCTGGCCGCCCTGTCGCCGGTGACGAAGCCGGAGAAACCGCATCATTACGCGCTGAACTTCAGCCGGGCGTGGTCGCTGTTCGCGCTTTATGAGGCGAGCGGCGATGAGCGGCTGCTGTCGGGCTATCTCGATCATATGCAGACGAGCCTCGGCCGGCCGAGCTGGTGGCGCGGCGACTATCGCTCTGTGGCGCACTGGGTGCCGCAGTTCGGCATCTTCGCGCTGCAACGCGCGCTCCAACACAAAGGCCTGTGAGAATGCATCGGAGTTTGAAGCCGTTTGCCGTAGCGGTGTTGCTTACCCTTGCGGGCTGTAGCTCCTGGTTCTCGCCTGCCGAAGCTTTGCCCATCGCCACGATCACCATCGATACGCCGCGCGGGCCGGTGGCGTTTCAGGTGGAGGAAGCCGCCGACTCCGCCTCGCAGGAGATGGGTCTCATGTACCGCAAGGAGATGGCGCCCAACGCCGGCATGATCTTCGAGTTCAAGCACACCCAGTTCGTGTCGTTCTGGATGAAGAACACCTACCTGCCGCTCGACCTGATCTTCGTGCGGGCGAACGGGACCATTTCGACCATCGAGCCGAACGCCGAACCGCTCTCGACCGATTCCATCCGGTCGGCGGAACCTATCCTGGCGGTCATCGAGCTGAATGGGGGCAGGGCGCACCAGCTGGGGATCACCTCCGGCGCCCGGGTCCACGGCGCCATTTTCGGGAACTGAGGATTGGGCGGATTGTCGGCTTGCTGGCCGGCGCCCGTTTCGTGTACCTGTCCGGCCTGAGGTTCGGAACGGTTCCATCGGGGCGTAGCGCAGCCTGGTAGCGCATCTGGTTTGGGACCAGAGGGTCGCGTGTTCGAATCACGCCGCCCCGACCATCCGTTCGAATTTGAGGGAAGACATGCTCGCGCGTATCTACAAGCCGGCCAAGAACGCCATGCAGTCGGGGCAGGCCCGCACCAAGGCCTGGGTGCTGGAGTATGAGCCGGAGGCGCCGCGCGCCATCGATCCCCTGATGGGCTGGACCAGCTCGACCGACATGCGCAGCCAGGTCGAACTGGAATTCGAAAGCAGAGAGGAAGCAATCGCCTATGCCGAGGCGAATGCGATCCCCTATCAGGTCTTCGAGCCGCACCTGCCGAAGGCCCGCACGAAGTCGTATTCGGACAATTTCCGCGTCGACCGGAAAGTCCCCTGGTCGCATTAACGCGCGCGGCGGCCGGATCGGCTACAAGACAGCATCGGCCCCGTAGCTCAATGGATAGAGCACCAGCCTTCTAAGCTGCGATATGCAGGTTCGATTCCTGCCGGGGTCGCCACCTCACTGCTCTTTGCGTTCGGGGCGTAGCCGCGTCACCAGTTCCTCCGGTGGTTTGAACGTCCGCATGATGTCGTCGGGCGACAGGCGGGCGATGTCGTTCGGCGACACGTAGTGCTGACCGAACCAGGGCATCGAACGGTAGTTGAAGATGTGCTTCAGGAAATGCAGCACGATCTGCACCGGCGGTCGCTCGGCAGCTTCCTTGCGATAGCAGAGCCAGAACGGTGTTTGGTATTGCATGCCGATCTCCAGCGGCACGAAACCCTCTTCGAACGCAGCGCCATAGGTGGGCAGCAAAGCGATACCCACGCCGCGACGGACAGCTTCAGCGAGTGAAGCGCTCGAATTCGTGAAGAGCTGCGGACCGTTAGTCACCAGTCCTTCCGGGAGACGTGTGCTCCATGATCCTTTGTCGACGAGGTACAAAAGATAATCGAGCAGGCGGTGCTTGCTGAGTTCGGCAATCGTGTGCGGCGTGCCTTTCCTTGCCAGATACGCCGACGATGCGTAGGGAACGAAGTGCAACGTCCCCAATTTGGTGATCATCAGATCGGGGTCCGTCGGCTGCAGGTAGTGGATCGACAGATCGAACTGGTCGCTGAGCTGGGGCCGTGTTTCCGTTGCGGTTTGGATGCGCAGTTCAATGTTGGGATACTGATCGAAAAAACTTCCAAGGAAATACGGCAGCCAGTAGGTCGCCAAGCCATCGGTAATGACGAGTTTGACGTCCTCCTTCTTCGATCCGACGCCCTTTCTGTGTTTGCGGACGCGATGAATGGCGTCGTTTGCGATGCCTAGATCGTCGAGAATTGCTTGTCCCTCTGGCGTCAGGGTCACACCGCTGCGTCGGCGGATCACAAGTTCGACACCGAGCGCTGCTTCCAGGCGGGCGATCCGGCGGCTGACCGTTGGCTGCGTGAGGCCGAGGGCCTCCGCAGCCTTGTGAAAGCTGCCGAGTTTTACGACCAGGAGGAACAAGTCGATGTCCTCCCAGTGGACCTCTCCTGTTCCGGATTCAACACTTACCGTATCGGGTGATACGCCGCCTGCGGGTGTCTTGCGAATCATCATCCCTCTACAGTTCGCCCCGGGCTTAATGGTATCGGGGCGGTGCATGTCAAATAAACGCAACAATGATGATAGTGTAAATCCACCCGGTTTATTGGGAAAATCCGATAAAGGCCCTGTATTTGAGCCGGGATATCACGACAGAGAAGGTAAATTCACCTTCGTTCGTAATCCCGAAGAACGTGAACTCAGCGTAATCCATGACTTGACGCTGCGGGAAATCGGCGCCGCTGTTGCCGAACCCGACGTCATGCGCCGGGTTTATAGGCACAATCGTGACTCGCTGTGGGCACTCTATCGCTCCGAAACGGCAGAGCGTCGTGACCCGAAGTTGATCGGTTACGTTGCGTACCTTCCGCTAAGCGAAGCAGGGCACGCAGCATTGCAGGCCGATACGCTCGATGCCTGCGATCCGAATTTGGAACACCTTGCGGCGAACGGCGAACGTCCCGCGGCACTCTACACATGGGCCATGGTCGCCCGCGGCGCGTGCGATCTGGCGAGTGCGCTGGTTGCTTTCGCGACAGGTCTCGAACTGCACGACAGCGTTCCGATCTACGGCCGCATCGGCACCGAGGGCGGTCTCAAGGCGCTGCAGCGCAAGGGGCGGTCGCCGACGGCGGACAAGGCCAAGATGGGGTCGTTGTTCCGTGTACAGATCACCGAACAGGAGCGCGCGATCCTGCACGCGATGCCGGTCGTGCCAGGCACACCCAAGCGCGAGTTGAAACCGAAGCACATCTACTCCACCGCGGTCGCCGCCACGGCGGACGACGTCGCGCGCGCTTTTGCGATCCGTGCGGCGGTGTTCATGGCCGAACAGAATTGTCCGTATGATGAAGAATTCGATGGCAACGACCAGGCAGCGACTCACATCCTTGGCTGTGTCGACGGCGAGCCGGCGGCGACCCTGCGGCTCCGCTACTTCGGCGGCTTCGTGAAGATGGAGCGGCTTGCGGTTCTGCCACGCTACCGCCTGTCGTTCATCTCGAAGGACATCGTCGAATATGCCATCGCGCTGATCCGCAAGAAGGGCTTCACGCGGATCTACGGCACGTCACAACTGCATCTGACAAAGTTCTGGGGCCGCTTCGGCTTCCGGCCGCTTTCCAAGAACGAGACGGTGGTGTTTTCCGATCACCAGTACGTCGAGGTGATGGCGGAGTTTCCGCCTGTAAGCGATGCCTTTACGCCTTACAGCGATCCGATGGTTTTGATCCGACCTGAGGGCCGATGGGATGTCCCCGGTGTGCTCGATCGCTCAGCCCAGCGTCCCGCGACCAATCCGCGGCGGGTATGAAAATGACAAAAGGGAATGCCGCTTCCACGAAGAAGCCACGCTACGCGACCGAACAGGACGTCAAACAACTGATCGATGCGATCGATCGCATCCGCGATGACAACAGCCGCTACCTAATCTGCATGATGGTCGATACGATCACGCAACATCTCGTTGCGCAGGAAAGCTTTGCAACCGAAGGAATCGAATCGACGCGCTCTTTTGCCAATTAGGACGCTGTCTACCATGCGTCGCCAATGACGCTTGCGACAGATGCGCTGACGTTTACATTTGCTCTCAGGAATCAGCTTGAGAAGCAAATGGCGGGCAGAGGCAAGGCGAATTCGGTTGATCGGCGCGTAGGCAATCGCCTGCGTATCCGGCGCACGGCCCTTGGCTTGAGCCAGGAAGAATTGGGCCGCCAGCTCGGGCTAACATTTCAACAAGTACAGAAGTTTGAGAGCGGCACCAACCGCATCAGCTCGAGCTACCTGTTCGAACTCACCCGCATTCTTCGCGTTCCTGTCTCCTACTTCTTCGAAGGCGCCGATCATCCGGAGAAGAACGAAGTGCCGGAGCGCATGCAGCGCTTCCTGATGAGCGCAGAAGGTCTGACGCTGTGGCGTTCGTTTGCCAAGCTGAAGGACGACACCGTTCGCGCACGCGTGATCGCCCTTGTGAAGGCGATGGCAGAAGAATCTAACCATAGCCGCAAGCATTAGTGCCAGGCCTTCATCCCCTCTGACGTAGGGAGATCGTTGCGAGTGGTCGTCCGGATGCGCGGCCGACGGATCGCTCGGGCGGCCTATAGGCGCATCCAGCAGAGCCTTAGCGACAAGCTGCTTGTCTCGCTTCACCGGATCAACGAGGCCTGCATCTTCCGGGGTGACGTTGTTCGACGTGGCTTCAGGTGCGCACAGCGCCCGCAGAGAAGACCTGTGTGGCCGGGCGATAGATGGCGTAATCGCTGAAAAATTGTTCGAGGACCGTTGGACCTTCGTGGCTGCAATGGACGCGGCGCTTGTCGTGCCAGAGTTCGTAGCGTCGCTCACCGGCCACATGCTGCGCCCAGGCGCACGCCTCATCGTCCTGATCGGTACGGAAGGGCATGGAATCGACAACTTGCCCGGCGTCGTCGAGGACAAACAGGCGGTAGCTGTTCATGCATTGCCCCTCGGTTGGTTCCTCTCGCAACAACGCGCGGGTGCTTTGCGGGTTGCATGACACCGGCGCAAGCTGTCATGCAATTGCAGTGTCATCAGGACGAGTGGTGAGGCGATGATGTCGGTTCTGTTGCGGCGCAGCGTCGGAGTGTTGTTCGCGGCGGTGGCCATGTTGGCAGCACCGGCAGAGGCTGGTGACTACACGCCGGTCACGTGCACGGTCCATGCAGCGTATGCTGGAAAGCCGCTGCATCCGGCGGTCGATCCAGCATTGGCTGGGAACATTCCCGACCTGACGTTGCCGGCGGCAACGGCGGCAATGCTCGATCAGACATTCGACAAGATGCGAACTGCAGCGAAAGCAGACGCACTTGGCATCGCGGTGGGGCGTGTGGGCGAGGGGATGTGGTCGCGCAGTGCGCTGCCGGTCGGCGCGCAGCGGCTGTGGTGGGCGAGCGCGGGCAAGATGTTCGTCGCGGTGGTGGTGCTGCAACTGGTCGAGGAGAAGAAGCTCTCGCTCGATGATGTCGTTTCGCGCTGGGTGGCCGCTGTGCCGAACGGCGACGTTGTGACGGTGCGCGATCTGCTGGCGCATACCAGCGGGCTGTTCAGCGCGAACGAGGACCTTTTGGTGCATGCGAAGCCGCACTATCTGGCGCATGCCGAGATGTTGGCGCTGCTGCAGAAGCACGGCGCGATGTTCTGCCCCGGCGCGAACTGGCGCTATTCCAACAGCGGCTATGATTTGCTGGGTGAGATCGTGCAGTCGGTCGATAGGCGGCCGTTGGCGGAGGCCATCGAGGCTCGCATCGTGAAGCCGCTGGGCTTGGCGTCGGTTGAAGTGCTGCGCGGCGGCGTGCCGGCGCCGGATGTCGCGCCGCCTGTGTCGGCGAAAGAGCCGGTGATGGACGTGTCGGTCGCCGGTGCTGCGGGTGCGATCGCTGCTGATCCGTCCGATATGGTGCGCTTCCTCGCGGCGGTTCTGGGCGGAAAGCTGCTAAAGCCGGAAACAGCGTCGGCGATGTTCGCGCAGCTCTATCCCATGTTCGATGCCGGCACCTATTATGGGCTCGGTGCGATGCTGTTCGAGGTGAACGATGGCGCGCGAAGCGACGTGTGGCTTGGCCACGCTGGTGGTGCGCCTGGTGTAACGGCGGTCATCGCGTATTCGCCAGCGGATCGCACCATCATCGCGGTCGCACTGACGGGCGATGGACCGGCAACGGCCGTTGCCAACGGGGTGTTGAAGACGCTGCGGGCACCGGCACCTTAAAGCAGCAAAAAGTCTGTCGCCGAGTTCCAGGACGCGAAAACGGCTCAATTTCCGTTCAAACGCTGTAAGCGTTGTTTAACGCCCGTTAACCGCGCTGATGGCGCGCAGGGCGTTGGTAAAACTTCGTTTTCTTTTGGCGCGCATCCTTCCGCCTGACAGCCAGACGAGCGGCTGGAAGAAGTCCGGAAAACGAACGCTCAGAATGCCCGCCAAACCGGCCGCCACCGATGTTTCGCGTACGCGTGCGAAAGCGCGCGACAAGAGCGCCACGCGCGCGTCCATTCTCGACGCCGGGCGCAGGCTTGCAGCCGATGTCGGCACCGATGCGGTGACGCTGGCCGGTGTGGCCGCGGAAGCCGGTTTCGCCCGTGCCACGGTATACGGCTATTTCAAGAGCAAAGACGAATTGCTGGCGGCTATTGCCGCCAAGGACCTTGAAGCCATTGCCGATGCGATGGGCGGCGAGGGCGAGTGGCCGGCTTCGCTGCCGACCGTTGTTGCGGTAGAGCCGGAGACGGCGGCAGAGGAAGCGTCGGTCGAGCAAGAGGCAGCGCGGTTCTTCGATCTGCTCCCCGTGGAGCAGGAGCCGGTCGAACAGGCGCCGATTGCCCAGGAGCCGAGCGATCCGTTTGCGGCGCTGGCGGCCGATCCGTTGCCGTCGCCCACACCGGCGCCGCGGCTCCTGCCGCGGAAGAAGCTGGTCGCGCCGTCGGACAGCAATCGCGCAGCGCTCGAAATGCTCGACAGCTTTCAGCTTCGTGGTGAGCAGAAGGCGGAGCTCAACGGCATTCTCGACAAGCTGGCGCCGAGCGATCCGCCGAACAGCGAAGGCAGCGCTGCCGCGCTGATGCGCTATGATCGGCGTTTGCGCGTCGTCGAGCGGACGGTCACCGATCTGCAGAACCAGCAGGAGCGCGCCGACCGCAGCACGACGCATTCGGCGGATTTCCTGTCGGAGTCTCTGCGCAACATCAATCTGCGGCTCGAAGAGTCGGAACGTCGCCAGCGTGAGACGTTTGCTGAGTTGCGTGCCGGTGCGCGTGAAGCGGCACGTCGGCTCGACAGCCTAGAAGGCGGACAGCCGCGTAGCTTTGCTCCGGAGCGCGACGAAGAGCCGGCAACCGCAATCGTGCCGGACGTAGAAGCAGCGGCGCCCGCGATGGACATGCCGGTGCCGGCCGATGCGGAGACGCAGCTTGCTGCACCGGTTGCTCACGGAGCTGCTGATCCCGCCGGTGATGGCGATGCAGAGAATGCCGAGACCAAAGCCGCGCGGGTGACGTATCTCACCGCCGCGCGAAACTCGGCGCGGATTGCGGCGGAGGAGAAGGCGACTGTCCCCAAGCCACCGAAGCCTTGGTTCTATCGCATCCCGCGCAAGTACCTGATGTTCACCTGCGCGATCATGTCGGTGGTGGTGCTGGTCATCGGCGTGCTGGTGGTGCAGCGCGCCTCCGCCATCGCAGCGCGGGCGGACACGATCACGGCAGAGGTTGCCCAGCGCGCCAAGGCGCACATGGCGGCGATGCCGGTTGCGCCGAAGCGGATCGCGGCGGTGACGCCGCTGGACGAGTTGAGTGCGATGGCGAGCCAGGGGGATGCCAAGGCACAGCTGATCGTCGGCTTGAAATATCTGAAGGGCACCGACGGGATCGAAAAGAATCCGGTCGAGGCCGCGAAGTGGGTTGCGCGCGCGGCGCAGCGCGGCGAGCCGATGGCGCAGTATTGGGCCGGTTATATCTATCAGCACGGCATTGGCGTGAGTGCCGATCCGGATGCAGCGCTGCGCTGGTACGAAGCAGCGGCCGATCAGGGCAACACCAAGGCGATGTACAATCTCGGCGTCGGCTATGCGCAGGGTTGGAACGGTGCGAAGGATGCGCCGGAAGCGTCGCGCTGGTTCGCGCGCGCGGCACGGCTTGGCTTTGTCGATGCGCAGTTCAATCTCGCCGTACTCTATGAGCGCGGCCTTGGCGTGCCACCGAACATGTCCGACGCCTACAAGTGGTACGCGGTTGCCGCGCACAGCGGCGATGCCGAGTCGAAGAAGCGGATGAATGCGATCGCATCGCAGATGGATGCGGACGATCTGGCCGCAGCGCAGCG
>DATAHD010000033.1:0-1714 GCA_036263395.1 Rhizomicrobium sp.
TGGTGCACTTTTGGGCGTTTCGCCTTCAACGGGATCAGGCGCCGGTGGGATTTTCGCGTTCCAATATGAGCGGGCTTGCGAGCCGGACCGCAGCGATGTGGTCGCAGCTGGCGCATGAGCTTGCGACGTCGATCGACCCGCGCAGCGAGAGCGATGTGCGGCTGGTCGACCAGCAGATCGCCTTCGCGCGTCAGTCGTCGTGGACGACATCCTACATTCTGCCGGTGGCGGCGGCCGCCATCTGCTATGCGAACCGCGCCTGGGTGCCGGTGGATCGCATGGTCATCTGGACCGTGCTGGTCACGGTCGCGTGCCTTGGCTGCGACTACTATTTCTACCGGATGCTGAAGCGGATCGATCCGCATTCGCCGGAAGGCGTGCGCAAGCGGGCGCGGACCTTTGTGGCGACGACGATCATCACCTCGTCGGCCTGGGGCATTCTCGTGGTGTTGTTGTGGGCGCCGAACGAGCCGATCAATCATATGTTTCTGATCCTGGTGATCGCGAGCACGATATCGGGCTGGTCGTCGCTGGGCGCATCGCATCTGGCGTCGGCCTTTGCGTCGATGCCGATCTACCTTGCGGTGCAGATCGGGATGCCGCTGACGTCCAGCAATTCGATCGACCATATGCTGGCGATCCTGTGCGGCGGCTTCTGGCTGATCATGTCGGGTCTGCTCTACACCAACTATCAGACGCGCACGCGCATTCTACGGCTTGAGAGCGAGCGCGGATCGCTGATTGCGGATTTGCGTCACGCCAAGTCGGAGTCGGATCGGGCGCGTGAGCGGGCTGAGACGGCGAGCCATGCGAAGTCGGCCTTCCTCGCCAATATGAGCCATGAGCTGCGCACGCCGTTGAACGCGATCCTTGGCTTCTCCGAGATTATTCACACGCGGGCGCTGGGCACGGCGGCGATCAACCAGTATGCGGAATATGGCGGCTTCATTCACGATTCCGGCAAGCATCTGCTGGCGCTGATCAACGATATTCTCGATCTCGCCAAGATCGAAGCTGGACGTCTTACGCTGCGCGAAGATGAGGTCGATCTCTCGCGGCTAGCGGTCGAGGCGACGCAGATGCTGGCGATCAAGGCGCAGGATGGACGTATCGCGCTGTCGGCCGATGTCGATCCGCGGTTGCCGAATGTCTATGCCGATGAGCGCGCGCTGCGGCAGATCATCGTGAACCTGTTGTCCAACGCGCTGAAGTTCACGCCGCCGCAAGGCACTGTCACGGTGTTTGCGCATGTTGCGAGCGATGGTGCGATTGCATTCGGCGTAATCGACAGCGGCGTTGGAATCGAGAGCGAAGATCAGGCGCGCGTTTTTGAAAGTTTTGGGCAGGGACGGCATGACGCCGTTATTGCCGATCAGGGGACCGGGCTTGGTCTGCCAATCGTGAAAGGTCTGGCGCTCGCGCATGGCGGCGATGTTGTGCTGGAGAGTGCGCCCGGCAGGGGAACGCGGGTGACGATCACCCTTCCTGCCGAGCGTATCCGTGAGCGGCGGACGACCGTCGCTGCCTAGCTGAGCGAAGCAAACCGCTTCAGGTGATGGTCGGTCGAACCGTAGAGCGTGTCGGCCATCGTCAGGCGTTTGAAGTAGTGACCGACGTTGAGTTCGTCCGTCATGCCCATGCCGCCGTGGATCTGCACCGCGCCTTGACCGACGAAACGGCCGGCCTTGCCGATCTGCGCCTTGGCAGCGGACGC
>DATAHD010000034.1:0-1507 GCA_036263395.1 Rhizomicrobium sp.
TTCTCGGCACGCTTCAGCAATTCTTCGAGCGCGGCATCGTCGAGGCGGCGAAGGACGAGTACCTGGGCGCGGGAGAGTACGGCGCCGTTGAGTTCGAAGGACGGGTTCTCCGTCGTCGCGCCGACGAGGACGATGGTGCCATCCTCCATCACCGGCAGGAACGAGTCCTGCTGGCTGCGATTGAAGCGGTGGATTTCATCGATGAAGAGCAAGGTGCCCTGCCCGACGCGGCGGCGCTGGCGCGCGATCTCGAACGTCTTCTTCAGATCGGCGACACCGGTGAAGACGGCGGAGAGCTGATCGAAATGCAGATCGAACGCGTTCGACAGCAGGCGCGCGATGGTGGTCTTGCCGGTGCCGGGGGGCCCCCACAGGATGATGGAATGCGCCCTGCCCTGCGCCACCATACGGCCGATGGGACCATCGGGGCCGATGAGGTGATCCTGGCCGACGACTTCGGTGAGCGACTTCGGACGCAGGCGGTCGGCCAAAGGCCGCGGGCCTTCGGTCTCCAATCCACCGGCTTCGAAGAGGTCGCTCATGGTCTTAGTGTAACGGGTTTCGGGTCTATTCGCTCAACTCATAAACCGTCATCACCGGGCGAGCCGCCCACCTACGCCAAGGCTTCGGTGGGTGAAGTGCCGCCCGTCCGCCGAAGCTTTAGCGAAGGCGGAAGCGAAGCGCAGGCCATCCCGGCAATCCATTGCCTCGATGAGTAACTAGCGAGGCACGCTCTTCAATATTGAGGCAATGGGTGGCCGGTACGCCCTTCGCTGCGCTACGGGTCGACGCGGCCATGACGATGCTGTGGGAGAGGGAGAGGGAGATAACTAGAGCCGCTCCAGCCATTTGTGATCGGGATGGACACGGTCCAGCGCGTTGCGGAGCCAATCCTTTGCGGGGGCAGTGAGTTCGGGGAGGCAGGCGGCGAAGTCGGCTTCGTCTTTTTCGCGGCAGTATTTCGCTTTGAAGAGCAGCACGGCTTCGGGAACGAGGAAGGGGATGCCGTCGTCGGATGTGCCGACCATCCATTCGCGCGGCGCGTTGATGCGTTCGTCGCGGCGGCAGACCCATTTCAGGGCGTCGCCGGGTTCGGACATCACGTCCATGCGCCACTTGCCGGCCTCTTCGTCGAGCACCCAGCATTGATGCCTGTCGTCCGGCAAAGGCGCGACGGCGCCGAGGCGGCGGACTTCGCCGTCGCCGACGACATGCAGACGATAGCCCGTGAGGTGCGTCCGCATCGCCTGAAAGCTCGTGCGCGGGATCGCGATGTCCAGATCATCGTGCTTGCGCGTTTCGCGGCCGAGGAAGAGATCCATGGCCCAGCCACCGACCACGCACCACGGCGCATCCACGCCTTTCAGGAGAGCCGCCGCCTGTTGCGGCGTCCATGCCTCCCAAGCGTCGAGGCCCGGGCCTTCCCAGTTCGGTGTGTCATTCATCCGCGAACATTCAAGGTCATGCGTTGGCCGCCACGATCCACTACCAGATTCCACTGCCCGCG
>DATAHD010000035.1:0-8527 GCA_036263395.1 Rhizomicrobium sp.
ATCAATGTCGGCGCGACCGCCGGGCCGCTGGTGTGCGGATTGCTGGCGCAGCTGTACGGCTGGCACGCCGGCTTTGGCCTCGCCGGCATTCTGATGCTGTGCGCGCTGTTCACCTATATGGCCGGTTACCGCACGCTGACAGAGACCACACCCGTCGCCAATCGCGTACAGCCCGAGGCAAAGCTTGGCGCCGCCGAGTGGCGCATTATCGCGGCGCTGCTGGTCGTGATGGCACTGACGATCTTCCAGTCGATCGCCTATTACCAGAATACCAACATGAACTTCGTCTGGATCAACAACAACGTCGATCTGCACCTGCTCGGCTTCGCCATTCCGGTGGCGTGGTTCGGCTCCATCGATTCCTTCATCAGCATCGTGTTCGTGCCAGTGCTTATTGTGCTGTGGCAGGCGCAATCGCGCCGCGGCGGAGAGCCGAACGAGATCGGCAAGATCGCGACCGGCGCGTGGATGGCCGCTGCGGCAAACCTGCTGCTGGTCGTCGGCTGCCTCACCAGCACGCGGGTGTCGGTGCTCTATCCGGTGATCTACGACATCATTCTCGGCATCGCGTTTCTCTACTACTGGCCGCCGCTGCTCGCGCTGGTCTCGCGTGCCGCGCCGGTCGCGCTCAAATCGACACTGATGGGGATCGCGTTCCTGACGTTGTTCGTCTCCAACATCACCCTTGGACGCCTTGGCGCGCTGTATGAGACGATGTCGACCGCGGCGTTCTGGGGGCTGCACGCCGCCATCGCCGCAACGGGCGCTATCCTGGCCATGCTGCTAGCCCGGCCGCTCGGGCGCGTGCTGGAGGATCGTCATGGCGGATGACGAATTCGAAATCAGTTCAACAGCCGCGTCGTCCGACGACATGGCGACCTCGATGGCGCTCGGCGCCAAGGGTACGCTCGACCCCGTCGCCGTTTCCTATCTGAAAGAGCAGACGCTTCTGGCCCAGCTGCAAAGCCAGAACATGATCGAGCAGAACGCCTTCGAGGTTTCGCACCTCAAATGGCGGCGCTTCAACGATCAGCTGCGCGGGGCATGGCAACTGCTGGCAACCTTGGTCGGCGCAGCCGTGTTCTCGCTGATCGCCGCGCTGGTATGGGACGCGCATGAGGCTTCCGGCCTTGTCGTCCAGCCGCTCTCTGCGCCGCCCGACTTCGCGGCGCGCGGGCTGGACGGGACCGTGCTCGCGCAACGCCTGCTCGACAAACTCAACGGCCTGGTCCAGCAATCCGCCGACTATTCCGTGCGCAGCGCCGACAGCATCGGTGGCAACTGGGGCGATGATTCCAAGGTTGAAATCCCGCAGACCGGTGTCTCCGTCGGCGAATTCTCGCGCGCGCTGCGCGGCTGGATCGGCAACGAGACGCGCGTCAGCGGTGAAGTTTGGCGCCCGGCGAAAGGGACCATCGCCATCGCGGTGCGTGCCGGCACCAATCCCGGTGTGGAGCTGGAAGGCGACGAAGGCGATCTCGACAAGCTGATCGCCGAGGCTGCGCTCACGCTGCTGCAACAGACACAGCCGTTCCGCTATGCGAGCCTGAAAGCCGGCAGCGGCCATCCGCTGGAAGCACTGACCATCTTCAAACAGCTGGCGGCCACCAGTGCGGGTCGCGAGCGCGCCTGGGCGCTGGCCGAAATCGGCATCACCTATCCGAGCGCCGAAGAGTCCCTCACGGCGGCCAACGAAGCCGTGCGCCTCGACCCCAGCAACCCGTTCGCCTATGTCGGCCGCATCAACGCCAACGCCGCGCTTGGCCGCACCGAGCAGGTGGCGCAAGACCTCCAGCACGTTCTCGCCGTCATCAAAGGTAGCCTCGCCCCCGATGTGCAGCCTTCCGCCGTTGAGGTGACGCGGCTCGCGGGCGAGGCGTGGTTGAAAGAGCTCAAGGGCGCTTATCTCGAGGCGGCAGCGGTCAACCTGCAGCAGGAGCAGCGCGGCGCGTTCAGCGGCAATCGGCTGGCCTGGATGGAGGCGGCTTCCAACTATGCCAACGCACATGACGGCAGCGTGGCGCGGTCGCTGCTGGCGCAGCATGCCGATGCCACGATGGCCGACGTGTTCAATCACGCGGTGACATCGAACTACGCCTTGCCCGCGCAACTGCTTCTGGAAGCCGCCTCCGACAACTGGCAGGCCGCAGCCGCGGACCTTGCGGCGGCCGATCTCGCTTTGCGCACCACCAGCAAAGCGGCAGACCGCGATGACGTCCGGCACTCGCTGATCTGGCCATGGCTTGCCTTTGCCTGGGCAAAGAGCGGTGACGCCACCAAAGCCCGCGACCTGATCGCGCGCACACCGCATGACTGCAACCTCTGTCTTGTGATGCGTGGTCGCATTGCGGAAGCGGCGCACGATCTGCGCGGCGCGGCGTACTGGTACGACCGCGCCACCGTCGATGCGCCGTCGCTGCCCTTCGCAGCATTCCGCGCCGGGGCACTGGCACTTGCGCAAGGCAAGCTCGACATCGCGATTGCGCACCTGCGTATGGCGAACACGCGCGGCCCGCACTTTGCCGATGCGCTGGAGCTGTGGGGCGAGGCGTTGATGCTGCAAAACCGCTCCGATCTGGCGCTCACCAAATTTTCGGAAGCCTCGAAATACGCACCGAACTGGGGTCGGCTGCATCTGAAGTGGGGCGAGGCGCTGCGCTATGCCGGCCATCCGGCGGAAGCGAAAGCGCAGTTCGCTGCCGCGTCCAGCCTCGACGTCACCACCGATGAGGAATCGGAAATCGCCAAGGTGCTGAGCCATGAGTGACGGCGAGGAGGCGCATCTTCCGCCATCGCAACCGTTGCCACCTGCGGTAGGGGCAGCCGATCCGGCCAAGGCCAACGCCTGGCTCGATGAGCAGACGACGCTCATCCGGATGCAGATCGAGGACATGAAGCGCGACGAGGCGATCCGCTCGCGTTCGCTGCGTGTCCGCCATGCCGCCGACATCATCAAACTGGCGCTCGAGCTCGCCGCTGCTGCGGTGGTTGTTGTCGCGGCGATTGCGTTCGCGGTGATGCTGTGGTCGGCGACGCGTGCCAACGGGCTCGTCATTGAGGCGTTCAGCGTGCCGCCCGATCTCGAGCAGCGCGGCCTCACCGGCGAAGTGATCGCGGCGAAGATTCTGGACCGTCTCGCCACGCTGCAGGCTGAGACTGTGTCCAACCGGCCACCGTCAAGCTATGCCAACAATTGGGACAACGACATCAAGCTGCAGATTCCGCAGACCGGCGTGTCGTTCGGCGAGGTGAACCGCTTTCTGCGCAGCTGGCTGGGTCACGAGACGCATATCACCGGTGAGATCTACCGCACGCCGGACGGCTTCTCGATCACGGCCCGGACCGGAACACACAACAGCCCCACCTTCTCCGGCAAGGAGGGCGAGCTTGATGCGCTAATCGGCAAGGCGGCGGAATCGGTCTATGGCGCGACGCAGCCGTATCGCTACGCCGTTTATCTCTCGGGCCATGGCGAGGTGGAGAAGGCTGCGCAGATCCATCACCAACTCCTGGTGACAGGATCGACACTCGATCGCGCCTGGGCATTCACCGGGCTTGCGCAACAGACGGGCGCTGCGGGCGATTTCATCAAAGGCATCGCGCTTCAGAAAAAAGCGCTCGCACTGAAGCCGGACATGCTGCTGGCCTACGAAAACCTTGCGGCGTTCTACGGCTCGCTCGCATGGGACGAGCAATCACTCGCGATGCTGAACAAGGCCATCGCGCTGGCGGCCAGTGGCCGCGATACGATGATGAATGCGGACTTCTTTGCCGTGAATCCGCTGCAGGATCGCTCCAATCGCGATCTTCTGATCTCGGACTACCAAAGCGTCCTCGCGCTCGATCGTCAGCTGCTCGCCGCACCCGATCGCCAGACCTGGCATGTTGCGTATCAGAACGACCTGGATGCCTGCGGCTCGTTGCATGATTCCGCGTGCGTGGCCGATCGCTGGGCTGCGATGCCACCGGCTGCCGACGAACTCGATCGTCTGGGTAACCGCAGTGCGCTGCAGGTCGCTTATGCCGATCTCGGCATGTGGGACAAAGTTCTGGAGATCGAGCCGGAGATCACGAAGGGGCTGTCTGGTGCCGGTGAACTCGGGCGTTTCTTCATGCGCCATCTGGAGAATCCGCTTGCCGCGCTTGCGCACGCTGGTACGGGAGACTTCGTAACCGCCAATCGCCTTGCCGCCGACACACCGCTGGACTGTGCCAAATGCCTGATGGTGCGTGGCCGCGTTGCGGCGATGGCGCACGATTGGGATATCGCCGACGCCTGGTATCGCCGTGCCGTCGCTGCGGCGCCGTCCATCCCGCTTATCCATTCCGATTGGGGACAAATGCTTCTGGCCCGCGACGATACGGAGGGCGCCATCGCCAAATTCCGCATCGCCAACAGCAAGAGCCCGCGCTACGCCGATCCGCTCGTTTATTGGGGCGAGGCGCTGATGCGGCAGGACCGGTCCGACCTCGCGCTTGCCAAGTTCGCCGAGGCGGCGCGCACCGCCCCCAACTGGGGCCGCCTGCACCTCAAATGGGGTAGAGCCCTCCATTACACGGGCCGTAACGAAGAGGCGCAGAAGCAGTTCGCCATCGCCACCGGATTGTATCTGACGGCCGCAGAAAAAGCCGAGCTGGCGGCCGCGCGGCGCTAGTCAACGCCACGCCTCGCCCACTACGCTCCATTCGGGCAAGGGCGGGCACATGGCGGATACACCGGACTCATCGATCGAATCCTTCGGCTACAAGCAGGAGCTGAAGCGCTCTCTCACGCTGACCGACCTCCTGATCTATGGCTTGATTTTCATCGTGCCGGGCGCGCCGGTGGCGGTGTTCGGCATCATCTACAACGCCAGCCACGGCATGGTGCCGCTGGTCTATCTCGTCGGCCTGGTCGCGATGCTGTTCACCGCGCTCAGCTATATGGCGATGAGCCGCGCCATCCCGGTGGCAGGTTCCGTCTATGCCTATGCCGGCCACGGCCTTGGCCCTTTCGCCGGCTATATTGCCGGATGGGCGATCCTGCTCGACTACCTGCTGCTGCCGGCGCTCAACTATGTGGCGGCCGCCATTGCGATCCACACCGCCATTCCCTTCGTGCCGCCGTGGGTCTGGGTCGTGTTGATGCTGAGCTTCGCGACGGTGGTGAACTATTTCGGCATAGAGACAACGGCGCGGGCCAATTTCGTCATGCTCGGTTTTCAGATGCTGCTGATGGCGGTGTCGATGACGTTCGGCTTCGTTGCGCTCTACAACGGCCTCGACGGCGCGCATTTCTCCTGGCAGCCATTCTATCAGCCCGGCGCGCTATCGCCGCAGCTGATCTTCGGCGCGCTATCGCTCGCGGTGTTGAGTTTCCTTGGGTTCGATGCAATCTCGACCTTGTCGGAGGAAACGAAGGGCGGACCCAACACGATCGCGCGGGCGACCATCCTGTCGCTGTGCATCTCGGCTTTTTTGTTTGTCGTGCAGACCTATTTCATCTCGCTGTTCGTACTGAACGTCGATAAGTTTGCGCCGGGCGATCCGACCAACGCCGCGTTCTATGACATCACGACTCGCATCGGCGGCTACTGGCTGAAATTCGTGCTGGCCGTTCCGGGTGTCTTTATCTCCGCCTTAGCCGGGGCGCTCACGGCGCAGGCGGCAACTGCGCGCCTGCTCTACAGTATGGCGCGAGACGGCAAGCTGCCGCGAGCGCTCGCACACATCGAACCAAAGCGCAAAGTCCCAGACCGGGCGCTCTTTTTGATCGCGGCCGTCACGCTAGGCCTCGGCATTGGTCTTGTGGACGACCTCGAACTGCTGACTTCGATGGTGAGTTTCGGGGCGCTGGTCGGTTTCTTCCTGCTGCACCTGTCGGTGATGGCGTATTTTCTCTGGCGCCGGAAGAGCCGCAACTGGCTGCGCCATCTGGTCGTGCCGCTGATCGGCCTCGCCATCATTGGATATGTGCTGCTCAACGCGCAGCGCGATGCCAAGATCGCGGGGGCGGCATGGATCGCGGCGGGGCTGGTGCTCTATGCCGTTCTGCGCGCCATGGGCCGTTCGACCGCACTTCCCGTCGATCAGGCCTGAGCAAGAAGAAACCCCGGCGCTCGCGCACCGGGGTTTCTCAACTGTTGGCGACAGACCTAGATGAAGTCCGTCGTATCGATGGCGGCGACGTGCTGCGCGCCGCTCAATTCGATAACGTAGTCCGCACCGCTCTGATAGCCCGCGACGCCATTGGCATCGACAACCAGGAAGTGATGACCAGCCAAACTGCCACCCGTCGCGTCGAACTCCACGGCGTGTCCAGCGCCAAGCTTGCTCGCCTTGATCGCCGACTTGAGATCGGCGTTGAACGAACCGTCGCTGAGCGCACCACTCACATTCGCGTCGATGCCGGTCACGGTGACATCGAGGTCAAACTTGTCGAGCTTGAAGTCGAAGCCGACGATTGTGTCGTGTGTCGTACCAGTTGACTCCAGAACATTGGTGTAGACGAACACGTCCTTCGAGCCGCCACCCGTCATGGTGTCTGCGCCAAGACCACCTGTGAACGTGTCCTGTTTCGCACCGCCGACCAGCGTGTCGGCGCCCGCGCCGCCCTTCAGCACAAAGCTGCCATCCGTCTCGGCGCCACCGTTGAAGGAGAGGCTATTGCTCGCCTTCAACCCGCTGCCATCGACAAGCAACTTCGCACCCGAAGCGACGGTCGCATCGTCCGACGTGAAATTGTAGCTGTTCCCCTTCTTCAGACCGATCTGCTCTACGTTGAGCAGGGTCATGTCGGAGAAGGTTACGCCGTCCGAATAGTCGCCGGCCAGCTTGAGCACATCCTTGCCGGTACCACCGTCGATGATATCGCTTGCCGTAAGCTTGGCGCCGAAGGCAAACGTATCGTTGCCGTCCATGCCGGCGACATTGTCGTCACCGCCATTGTCCATGTTGAACTTGTCGTTGCCGCCAAAGGCTAGAAGATGATCGTTGCCGGTGGAGCCATTGAAGGTGTCGTTGCCACCCAGCAGCATCGCTTCAATATCCAGGAATGTGGCGCCGCTGAAGAGCGCGATCCCGATGGAGAAAACGCTCACGCTGAAGCCGGTGAGCGATGCATCCGTTCCGTCAGATCCGGTGATTGCCAGGCTGGTGACCGTGCCGCCGCTCGGAAGTCCGCTGCCGGTGCCGAAGCCTGTGCCACCCAGCTTGTATGTGTAATGCGCGCCGACCGCGGTGACGAGCGTATCGGTTCTTGTGACAGCCGCGGTCTTGAGATCGCTGATGTCAAACCCCGTCATATCGATGGCAGAGTTCGTGGTGAAGACAGCCATAGGTATCCCCTTCGTTTGAGCGTGATTGTTGTTGGACGTCCCCTCGAGTTGAGATTTAGAACACCCTCCAAATAAAGCCGCAACGAAAGATCGCGTGAATTCTTAATGGCGGCGGGCGTTAAGGCCTTGCTTAGGCCCGGCATCAACAAACCGTTCACATCAAGTGCAGTTCCTCGAAATGAGCCGGGCCTATTGCGTTGCAGCAAGAACGCCGGAATATGGCGCAGTCGAGGGGGAATTTGCATGTCGGAGGTCAGCACCGGGGAGCCGGTCATAAAACGACGCCACCTGGCGGCGGCCGTCATCGGCAACGCGCTCGAGTTCTACGACTTCACCGTCTACACCTTCTTCGCCGTCCAGATCGGCAACACCTTTTTCCCGTCGAAGACGCCGTTCATCAGCCTGATGGCGTCCCTCATCACATTCGGGGTGGGGTTCGTCGGCCGCCCAATCGGGGCGGTAATCCTCGGCGCATACGGCGACAAACACGGGCGCAAACCCGCAATGCTGTGGAGTTTCGCGCTGATGGGCTTTGGGGTGCTGGCCCTCGCGTTGACCCCCTCCTATGCCGCCATCGGCGCCGCTGCGCCTGTGATCGTCGTGCTGGCGCGCCTGCTGCAAGGCTTCGCGCTCGGCGGCGAAGTCGGACCCACCACGGCGTTCCTGATGGAGGCGGCCAAGCCGCACAACCGCGGCGTCTTCACCACGCTGCAGTATGTCAGCCAGGGTGCGAACACGATTTTTGCCGCTGGTCTCGGCTATGCCCTTACCTTCTTCTTCGATGCGCAGGGGCTGCAGGATTTCGGCTGGCGCATCGCCTTCATGGTGGGCGCACTGATCCTGCCCATCGGCTTTATCCTGCGTGCGCATTTGCCGGAGACGCACAAGGCGCCGCCGGAGCGCGCCTTCCTGCCGCTGGCCGAATGGCTGAGCCAAGGGCGCACCATCGTGCTTGGCATCCTGTCGCTCGCCGCATCGACGATCACGATCTACGTGCTCTACTTTCTGCCAACATATGTGACGCACTATCTCCACGCCGACGCGCGCATTGCGCTGCTCAGCGGTCTCGTCTTCGGGATCAGCAATCTCGTGTTCAGCTTTGTCGGGGGCTGGTCCTCGGACAAGATCGGCCGCAAGCCGGTTATGGTGATCCCCCGCGCGCTGCAGGTGCTTGCCGTCGTGCCCTGCTTCATGTGGCTGATCGCAAGTCC
>DATAHD010000036.1:0-4895 GCA_036263395.1 Rhizomicrobium sp.
GTTCGTGCTGCTATTCGCGATCGGCGCGTGGCTGGGCTTCATTGTGCTCGATGGCGCGACCTATCTCCTGATGGCGCTAGTGCTGTCGGCGCATGTGCCCTTGGTGCAGGCGAATGCGCTGAAGAATGTCGCGCTGGTGCCAACGACTTTGGTGGCGCTGATCTTCTTTGCGCTGGACGGCGCGGTGGATTGGGGCGTCGGCGCAACGATGGGTGTTGGCGGCATCGCCGGCGGCGTTCTGGGCGCGGTGGTGTCGACACATGCGACGGCGAAGAGGTGGGTGTTTCGTATGCTGGTGCTGGCGATCAGCTTCGAGCTGGTGCATCTGGCCGTGCACTACGTGTTTCACACGGCTTAAGCGCAGCGTGTTTCGCTCACAGTTTGAAACAGTTTGTGCGGTTGCCGACGCGACGATGCAGGCGCACACTTCGGCCTATGAAGTACGTGTGCGACGCGCCCGATCGTAAAACGTGGTTCCGGATCGAAACGGAAGGTGAAGCGGCGGCAGAGTCCGAACTCATGAAGCATGCGGTGGAAAAGTACTTTCGCCGCGAGCATGAGAAGGCGGTCCAGTCCTACACACCGACCAGCAGCATGTTCATCGAGCGCGACATTGGCCTGTCGCGGCATGTTCAGAATGCGATGCCGTGGTTTCTGACTTTGCGCGACAACGAGGGCACGGCGCTGGCGACGGCGATGCTGCCGCCCGGCGGCAAGGACGATGGCGGCGCGTTCCGCATCATCATCGTGGGACCGCAGAATGGCGATCCCTATCCGGCGCATGACGCGTCGATTGCGGCGCTCGGCAAGCACCTCGGCCTGTTGCTCGAGCACGACCGCTGCTTTCCCTATCTGCGCTACGGCGTCTGACGCCGATGAAATGGTCCGCAGTCGCCGGCGCGCTGTTGCTGCTGACGTCGCTCACGGCGACGGCGGCGGAGATTCCGCCTTGGTGCCGCTACACCGTGTTGGACGTGCCAAAGGGCGCGCCGCGGTTCGAGGACCATATGGTTGCGAAGGTCCGGATCGCGCATCCGGCCGAGGTCGATGTTCGACCCAAGGATGCCCGGCTGTTTCGCACCCAGTTGCGTGAGGCGGTGAAGGGCGGGACCAATTTCGCCGGGCACTACACCATCGCGAGCTGGGGCTGCGGCACTGGGTGCCTGAGCTGGGCGGTCATCGACCAAACGACGGGCAAGGTGACGTTCCCGGCCGGGATGGGGAGCTTCTCCAACTACCGGGTCGATTTCGACCGGGATGATGCCGTCGAGCGCTTCGCGAAAGCTCGGCATGCGACCTATGTGTTCGGAGTGCTGATGTTCCGGGCCGAGAGCGACCTTCTGATCACCATGGGTGCGCCGGATGAGGGCGATTCCCGGGACGGGGTGGCCTATTACCGATGGACAGGGACACGGTTCGACCGGATCGCGTTCTATCCGGCCGCCAAAATATGCCCAAAGCCCAAGGATTAGAGGAACTTAGCCTTCGCCCTTACCCTTGTGGGGTTTGCGGACGAGGGCCGGTTCGACGTAGCTCGGTGTCACCGACTTGGACGGTGCGGCCTTCTTGTCCGCCTTGGGCTTCTTCTTCTCGCGGCTGCTGCGCTGTTCGCGATTGGCCATGGCTTTCTCCTGAGCGGACGATTCGACGCAGTCGAATCTAGAATCAGGTCCGGCCGGGCAAAAGAGGATTTCGTCAGTCGAAGAAGGCGAAGGCGCGTATCTCGATGCTCTCGCGTGGACCGGCATCGGGCGGCGATGTCGGATCGTCGAACGAGGAGTGCATGCTCCAGCGCGAACGGCCGTCGCGCGCGCTGTCGTAAACCTTGAAGACAAGCGCTTCATCTCGCTGCATCTGCGAGAAGTAGTGCCAGCGATGCGCCGGGTTGAATTCGAACTGATAGATCTCGCCGACGCGATCGGGGAAGCGGCGCTCGGCCGGGATGAAGTCGGCTTCGTCGATGCTGCGGGCGTCGGCGATGGCGAGCGGGTCGCGCGCGATCGGCCGGTTGATCGCCCGCCAGGTCTGGATGATGGCGAAGCGCCGAGAGAGGAGGTCTTCGGCCTGGTTCGGGAAGAAGTCGCGGACGCGCTGCGGACCCGACCACTCGGTGTAGTCGTTGTGCACGACTTTCACGGGCTCCCGTATTTTCAGCGTTTTTCGCGCGTCTTCGTCGCCGGTGCGCAGGGTGTGATCAAAGACGAAGACGCGGCTGGCGCCAGAGCGCTCGGCGATCAGCCGCTCCATCTCAGGATAGTAAATGGCCTTGAGTTCTTCCGCGTCGAGGAAGCTCTTCATCGCGGTGGGATGTTGGACGAGCTCGAAGCCGTTCGTGTCGAGACAGAAGAGCTCGCTCTCATCGCGGCTGTCACGAATTGTAACGCGGCGTGAATCCAAAGTGCCATTCCACGTTCGCATCAGACCGTCGTTGCCACCGGTCTCATTCACCGGCTTCTCACCGGTGCGGATGTTGTAGTTAAGCGTCGCTTCGACGGACTTGCTCTTGCGCTTTTCGGCGAGTGCCTGGGACATGGGCAACTCCTGTTTTGGCTAACCGTAGAGTTGGGAAATCGGGAGCCAAACGCCAGAGGAAAGCGTGCGGGGTGGGGGTATGCCGGGGGCACATGGCGGCCGGCGGCAGACAGACTTTTTGACAAAAGGCAACACATTTCAAAGGTTTGCAGGTAGGGTGAATTCGGTTAAACAACGTCCGGGCTGATCTCGATCCCCCATCGAAGCCATCGGCGGCGCCTCCCAAAGGGCACCGTGCAATGGCGTGAACGCGTAACGTCAGGGACCCGCGAATGACATCAAAGACCCTATGCTGCCTGACGCTTGCGGCCGCCATGCTGCTCCCGTCCGGCGCATTTGCCCGTAATCATAAGAACGCGCTGACCTCCTTTGCCGTTCCGGCCGTGCAGGCCGATCTGGTGACGATCACGCCGCGGATTGTGGTTCCGGTTGTGTTCCAGGAGCTGACCGTCACCCGGGCTGTCCCGGCGACGACGGAAGCGGCCGCCGCCCCGAGTGTGCTGGAGCCGCTCAAGCGCCTGTCCTGCGTCCCCTATGCCCGGCTGCGGTCGGGCCTGCAGATCTTCGGCGATGCCAAGCTGTGGTGGGGCAAGGCCAAGGATCTGTATTCCCAGTTCGCCACCCCGGTGAAGGAAGCCGTGATGGTGTTCTCCGGCACGGGCCGGCTGAAGCGCGGCCATGTGGCGGTGGTGACCCAGGTGGTCAACGCCCGCGAGATCAAGGTCGACCACGCCAACTGGCAGAACCACGGCGAGATCGATCTGAACATGCCGGTGCTGGACGTCAGCGCCAACAACGACTGGAGCGAAGTTCGCGTGTGGAACGTGAGCACCAACAGCTTCGGCACGCACGTCTACAAGATCAGCGGTTTCATCTCGACGAACCAGACCGTCGATCGCTGACGGGCGAAAGCCACGAACTATCGAGAACGCCGCTGTGTTGCGATCGCGGCGTTTTTGTTTGTCATTGCTTGTAGGTGCTGTCGGATGAGCGCGTGCAGACGACGTTTTGGTATTCGTGCGCGCGTGGCCCTTGTGCCTCGAGGGCTTTACTGCGCAGGACGATCTTGTGCGTCTTGCCTTCGCGCTCGACAGAGAATTTGCCAAACCAATTGAGACGCGCATACGGGCCGTCGACGAACGTCACGCGCTGGGCGCCTTTGTCGAAGGTGTAGCGGCCGGCGGCAAGGTCCGGCGTCCTTTGCTGGTACGTGTCTTTGCCGATTTGGAGATACCAACGGAATTGCCCCGGACCGCCGGAATAGCCGAGGCAGATGTACTTGCCGAGACGCGGCCAGGCGGCAGTTGCTGATTCAGGGCCAGGGCGGGCGCGCACCGAGTCGGCTTTGAGATACTGCTCGCCGCTAAAGCCATCGAATTTGACTTTGTAATACCCCGCGTAGGGGCCGCTGCCGATCTCGACGATGGTGGCATCGTACCAGCTGACGTTCCATGCCTGCACCTTGTCGCCAGCCTTCCATTGGGCCGCAAACGCAGCGGTCGATGCGAATAGAAGTATCGATGCGATCGCAGCGAGCAACGTTCGGGTCATGCAAATCCTCTCCCGCGCCGGTTTGCATACGAAGGATTCCACGAGTTGGTGGAAAAACAAAAAGCCCCGCGCGTCTTTCGACGAGCGGGGCTTTTCGAATTCATTGTGCGAGCGAGATTGTTCTTTCGTCCTTGGCAGACCTGGCAGCGTCCGACTCTCCCGCGGCTTGAGCCGCAGTACCATAGGCGCAGAAGGCTTTGACGGCCGAGTTCGGAATGGGATCGGGTAGAATTCCTTCGCTATGACCACCAGGTCGGCGAAGGACGAAAGAAAATGTACGACACCAGAAGATGAGCTGATTTGTGTTCTGTGCCTGGTTTTATTTCCAGGCATGGAATTGGTGCTGGCGTTCAAGCCAATCGAGCGATTAGGACCAGTAAGCTCAACGCATTGCTGCGCTTACACACCTGGCCTATCGACGTGGTAGTCTTCCACGGCTCTCAAGGGAAACCTAGTTTTGAAGTGAGTTTCCCGCTTAGATGCTTTCAGCGGTTATCTCGTCCGTATTTAGCTACTCGGCTATGCGGCTGGCGCCACAACCGATCCACCAGAGATACGTTCGTTCCGGTCCTCTCGTACTAGGAACAAGTCTTCTCAAGTTTCCAACACCCACGGCAGATAGGGACCGAACTGTCTCACGACGTTCTAAACCCAGCTCACGTACCACTTTAAATGGCGAACAGCCATACCCTTGGGACCGGCTACAGCCCCAGGATGTGATGAGCCGACATCGAGGTGCCAAACCGCACCGTCGCTATGGACGCTTGGGTGCGATCAGCCTGTTATCCCCGGCGTACCTTTTATCCGTTGAG
>DATAHD010000037.1:0-12470 GCA_036263395.1 Rhizomicrobium sp.
CAGCGCCGCTTCATGGAAGCCCGACAATATCAATTTCAGCTTGCCGGAATAGGTGTTGATGTCGCCGATCGCGAAGATGCCCGGCGTCTCGCTTTCGAAGCGCGCGGTGTCCACCGGGATCAGGTTCTCGTGCAGGTTCAGACCGAACTCGGCAATCGGACCAAGCTTGATGGTCAGACCGAAGAACGGCAGGAACGCATCGACGTCGATCTTCGTCTCCTGCTTGTCGGCACCGACGAGCGTCGCGCCTTCCAGCTTGCCGTGTGTGCCATGCAGGCCTTTGACGCTCGCGACCTGGAATTTGATCTTCCCGCTGTCGACCAGCTCGCGCATCTGATTGACGCTGTGCTGCGCGGCGCGGAAGCCGTCGCGGTGATGCACAAGGGTCAGCGACTTCGCGAGCGGTGCGAGGTTCAGCGTCCAGTCGAGTGCGCTGTCGCCGCCGCCGGCGATCAGAATGTCCTTGTCGCGGAACGCTTCCATCTTGCGCACCGCGTAGTGCACGCCGACGCCGGGACCGCGATCTTCATAGCCTTCGATGCCGGGGATCGGCGGACGCTTCGGCACAAACGAGCCGCCGCCTGCCGCGATCACGATGACATGCGCCACGATCTCCGTGTCCGCATCGGTCTTCAGCTTCCAGCGGCCATCGGCGAGACGCTCGAGACCGGACGCCATCTGGCTGAAATGGAACGTCGGATTGAACGGCTTGATCTGCTCCAGCAGCTTATCCGTCAGCTCCTGCCCGGTGACTATCGGCAGACCCGGAATGTCGTAGATCGGCTTCTCCGGATAGAGCTCGGTGCACTGCCCGCCCGGCCGGTCGAGGATGTCGACCAGATGGGCTTTGAGGTCCAGCAGACCCAGTTCAAACACGGCGAACAGCCCGATGGGGCCTGCACCGATGATTGCGACATCCGTTTCGACAGTCGTCATTTCACATTCTTCTTGTGTAGGAATTTGGATACCCAACCGAGATATATGTAAAAAGGGGCCGAGCGCCAAGGGACGCCGCACCGCGAAGTGTCGCGGGGCTTCTATGCGCTGGGCTCAGGGGTGGTCTAGGCGGTGTAACGGCGGATGAAAGCGGCAACGTCGGCCGCCCGGCCGTCCAGCACGCCAATGCCGGAAAGCGCGGTTTCCCGGTCGCCGAGGTCGATAGGTTCCAGATCGGCGGCCGCATCCGCCATGGGAAAGGCCCCAATCCCGCGGGCGGCGCCTTTCAGGGTGTGGGTCACCTCTTTCCAGGATTTCGTATCCCGGGCATCGAGGATCGACCGGAGGCGGGCGACAAGATCATTAGCCTGACTATCGAATAGCCGCAGGATTTCGGCGTTGAGCGCGGCGTCTCCCCCCGTATAACGGGCCAGATGCTCCATATCGACGACGGGACTGGGGGGCATTGGGACTGACGGAACCGGGTTTGGCCAACTGTGACGATGCGCGAAATCCATCAAGAGGGCGTTAACGCGCGTGTGCTCGAGCTTGAGGACTGCGGCGTCGAAACGTGGCCGGCGCGCGAGACCCGCACCATAGCCGGCTGGGTCGCCCGTCTGACCGACGGCTTCACCCATCGCGGCAACTCGGTCGCCACCCAGCGCTTCGCCTGGGGTCACTGCGACGACGCGGTGGACATCGTCGAGCAGACCTATGCCGAACGCGATCTGCCGCCGATGTTTCAAATCTCGCCGGTGTCGCACCCGGGCGATCTCATCCGCACATTGAAAGCACGCGGCTATCGCACGATCACGCCAACACTCACCTGCACGGCGAGCACTGTCCTCGCGCGTGCCGTATTGCCGGAACCGCGCGCAGTGCGTGCCGGCGGTGAACCGGACGATGACTTTGCACAACTGATCGTCACCGGCTCACGCTCACCCGGCGATGGTCGCGAACGCCTCGACATTCTCTCGCGTGTCGAGCTGCCGCTTGTGTGCGTTACGGCCTACAACAAAGGCATTCCGGTTGCGTGCGGTACCGGCACGCTGATCGCCGGTTGGGTTGGCATCAACATGATGCGCACCGATGCCGATCATCGCCGCAGCGGTCACGCACAGCGCGTTCTCTCCGCCATCACGCACTGGGCCGAAAGCAAAGGCGTCTCGCGCCTCTACCTCAACGTTGAAGAAGGCAATCACGGCGCCCGGGCGCTGTATACAAAAGCCGGCTTCGAAACGGCCTACGCCTATTCCTACGCGGTGCGCGACTGATCAGACGCGGGCGCGCAGCAGGTGTCCGCGCGTCAGTGCGAAGCCATCGGAGCGTCCGGCGAAATATCGCGCATTGAGTTCGCGCGGTCCCAACACCTGAACTTCCGCGAAGCCGAGTGCGCGCACCGCCGCCTTCAGATCGTCTGGCACAAAATCGCTTTTGACCGGTTCCCCAATCGCTGCAGCACGTTCCGCAAACACCGCGCGTCGGGCGCGGCCTGCGTCATCTTTTGGCGTGACGGAGAAATCGAAGACGATCTCGCTGCCGTTCGCCATCCGCTGCTGGACCAGCCGAAGGGTCGCAAACACCGTCTCCGGTGTGAGGTACATCGTGACACCAAGCCAGGCGAACACCGCGGGCTTGGCGAAATCGAAGTCCGCCCGTTGCAAGCCCTCGACAATCGTTTCGTGCTCGAAATCGACGGGCGCATAGCTCGCCTCCGGGCTTGCATCCGCTCCCATGGCCGAGACCCGCTCCCGCTTCCAGACCTGCGTTGCCGGGAAGTCGGTTTCGAACACTCGCAGGCCGGCGAAGTCATTCCGGTAGGCGAACGTGTCCAGTCCTGCACCCAGAAGCACATATTGGCGGATGCCCTTTGCATACCTCTCGGCCAGGCAGTCCTCGGCAAACCGGCTCCGGGTCACGATCACCGCCCGCAGCGCTGTCGCGCTCGGCTGGGCATGCCACTCCTCGCCGCTCCGCAGCGCGTCCTCTGCTTCCGGACCAATGATCTTCACCGCCCACGGATCGCGCAGGATCGGCGGCGTGTCGTTCATCTGGTGAAAGGCGCGGTGCAGCGCGGCACCCTGTGCGGTGCGGCTCGGTTGTCCGGTCAGCATGCGAGAACCCGGTTCGATTTTGCGGGGGGTAGTTTCGCAAATCAGGACCCAAAGCCGCTACCACTTTGGATAACCCCTCGCGCCCAGCGCCTTAGATGGTTAAACTCCTAGGCGCTGCAAGCGTTTGACCGCGTGTAAGGGGTAGTCATGGCAACCACCATTGGATCCGAACGGACCCAGCCCATGCTCGTGCAGACCGCCGAGAAGTTCGGGACGGAAGGTGAAACGCGCCGGCCGCGCCCGCGCGATAGCCAGGGCGGCCTGATCGGAATCCTTGTCGCCATGGCGATCGGGATTTTCTGGATCGGCATCACCGGTGGCTACCTCTTCGGACTGTTTGGCGGCCTCTCCGGTCTCGCCAAGCTGACCTTCCAGGACATGATGGGCCCGGCCGCCTTCATCTTCGCGCCGCCGATCCTGTTCGTCGTGATGGCCTGGACGCTCGCCAAAGGTATGCAGCTCAGCGCCCACGCCGCCGCGCTCGCCGAAGCCACCGACCGTCTCTTCACCGCCGATGAAACCGCCTCCCGTACCGCCGCCCGTCTCGGCCGTGCCGTGCGCCGCGAACTCGATGCCCTCAACGCCGGTCTCGACGGCGCCTTCCAGCGCATGCGCGCGCTGGAGACAGTGCTCGAAAACCAGATTGCCGCGCTCGATGAAGCCGGTGCGCGCGCCGATGTGCGTGGTCAGACGGTCACCGCGCGTCTCACTGCCGAGCGCGAACGCATTGAAGGCGTCGCCAATTCGCTCGGCGACACCGCCGCCCGCGCCAGCGAAATGATCGCCGGCCGCGCTGCCCAGATCAAAGCCACCATCGAAAACGCTGAAGGCACGCTGAAGTCGGCAGGCATCACGCTCGAAGGTCAGGCGGCTGATTTCCGCAATGCCGCCAACGCCGCCGCCGAAGCGCCACATGCTGCCGCCGTCGAACTCGACAAGCAGTCCAAGCGCATCGAGTCGGTGTCCGACGCCGCCCTGGCGCGCGCCGAGTTCGTCCTCGGCCGCCACGAACGTCATCGCAGCGCGATGAACGAACTCCTCGCGCGCATGAAGGAAGAAAGCACTGGCTTCGAGTCGTCGCTCGCCGCGCAACGCGCCGCGCTCGACGACGCGATCAATTCGCTGCGGAGCGAAGCCGAACGCTTCGAAGCTCTCACCACCGGCACCGAACACAATCTCGAAAACATCATCGCCGGCACCGCCGCGCGCTCGGCCCAGATCGCCGCCAGCTTCAGCCGCGAAACCGACAAGCTGCGTGAAGTCAGCGACGTCGCGACCTCCACGCTCGCGCGCCTCGTCGATGGTCTGCGCGATGCCGGTGCACATGCGCAGACGCTGATCGGCGAATCCGCCAGCGAAGCGAAGATCAACGCGAAGTCGCTGGTCGGTGACGCGATGGCCGAATGCGACCGCCTGCTGCGCGCCGCGGGCGAGCTTGCGACGCAGGCGAAAGACGTCCGCAAGGTGCTGACCGCCGCGGCCGAGGACATGGAAGGCCACATCCTCACGCTGCCCGGCATTGCCCAGCAGGAAGCGCAGCGCGTGCGCGATCTCGTGCGCACCGAGACGGACGAGATTCTCGATCTCTCCGCCCGCACGCTCTCCACCATTCACGCACGCACCGCGACCCGCTCTGCCCCGCGGCCGATGCCGCTTGTGTCCGAAACAACGGCACAGCCGCCGGACGAGCGTGACGGTGACGGCCTCATTGGCCTCGCACGCCGTCTGACGCAGAGCAAAACACCCAAGCCCAAGAGGCCCGGCTCGGGCGAGCCAAAGGCGTGGGAGATGAGCACTCTGCTCGCCGCCGTCGATACCGGCGAAAAGCCCAAGGGCCTCAAGCCCACCGCCGCCGCCGCACTCGGCGCATTGCAGGCTGCGCTGTCGGACATGGCGGTCGATCTCGACGCCATCGTCGGCGACACGCCGCCGGCCGAAGAGGACTGGCGCCGCTACATGGCCGGCGACCGCGCCATCTTCGCTCGCCGCCTCGCGGGCGCGATCGACGAACAGACGGTGGACCGCATCGCTGCGCTCTATCGCGACGACGCCAAATTCCACGAAAGCGCCGACGCCTACATCGCCGACTTCGAGTCGTTGCTCACCCGCGCCAAAGAAGGCGACGGCGGCGGCCTGCTGACGACATCGATCCTTAGCGCCGACACGGGCAAGATCTATCTCGCCATGGCGTATGCTCTCGGGCGCCTCAATTAATTTCCCCCACCAAGCGAAGCTTGGAGGGGGCTGAGCGAAGCGAAGGGGGCGGGCCAGAGCGCGCAAGCGCTTTCGCCTCTGGCTTCTGAAATTGTGTGGTGTCGTCAAACAAACGCGACGCCGTCGCGTAAGCCCCCTCCCACGCCTTCGGCGTGCCCTCCCCAGCTTCGCTGGAGAGGGGAGATTAGCGGCGCACCAACCGCGCCGCGTAGAACCCATCCATCCCACCATCATCAGCGAGATGACACGGCAGCGTGCGCAGATCGCCGTCGGCGGTGATCCACGCCGCGCGCCCACCGACCTCATCAGCAACAATCGGCTGACGCACAAACTCATCGTGCTGCGAGAGAAAGAACGCGATCTGCTCCGGTCCTTCTTCCGGCTCCAGCGAGCACACCGCAAACACCAGCACCCCACCGGGCGCGACCATCTCGGCCGCCGCTTCCAGCAACTCACCCGCTTCGTTGGCGCACAGATTCACGTCCGCCGCCCCTTTGATCCACGGCAGGTCGGGATGCCGCCGGATCGTGCCGGTGGCGCTGCACGGCGCATCGAGCAACAGGAACGGCGCTGGTGTCTCCGGCCGCCAGTCGCGCGCGTCCGCGATTACGACATCCGCGTCCAACCGCAGCCGCTGCAGGTTCTCGTTCAGCCGTGCCGCGCGATCCGCTTCGCGCTCCACCGCGATAACCGACGCACCCCGCGCCACAAGCTGCGCCGTCTTCCCACCCGGCGCAGCGCACAGATCGATCACGCATTGTCCACGCACATCGCCCAGCAATCGTGCGGGCAAGGTCGCCGCGATGTCCTGCACCCACCACGCGCCCTCGGCAAACCCGGGCAGCGCATCCACGCGGCCCGCGTTCTGCAAGCGCACGACATCGCCGAACACCAGCGGCACGCTATCGGCAAACGGATTGTGCGCCGGATCTTTCAGCACGATGTCGAGCGGCGCCGGCACCAGATGCGCGCGCACAATCGCTTCCGCGCCTGCATCGCCATACGCCTCGCGCCATTTCGCGAGCAGCCAATCGGGCGTGTTGCTCGCGACATCGATGGCCGCAATCGCGTCCTTGCCTTCGCGCGACACGCGCCGCAGCGCCGCGTTGATCAGCGGTTTGAAATGCACCGCCTTGTTGTCGCTCTGCGCCAGCCGGTTCGCGGCATCCACCGCCGCGTGTGCTGCGACGTCGAGAAACAGCAGCTCGCACGCGCCCATCAGCAAAATCTCGATGGTTGGCCCCGCCTTGTGCGGCGGCGGCGCTTTCGCAACGAACGTGCGGATCAGCACATCGAGCTGCCCAAACCGGCGTAAGGTCTCGCCAACCAGCGCACGCGCAAATCCGGAATCGCGCGGCGACAGCTCCGGCAGCGATTCCAGCGCCGCATCCAGCGGCCGCCGCTTGCGCAGCACCTGGGACAGAACATCGAGCGCCGCTTTTCGCGCGGGCAGACCGGCAGCGCTCATGCGAAAATCATCGCGACCACGGCCCCGGCTTAGGCGCCTGACCGGCGTCCGCTGTCATCGCCTTCAGCCGCGCGATGCGCTCCGCGGTCGATGGATGGCTCGCGAACAGACCGGACAGCATCCCGCCCGACAGCGGATTGATGATGAACATATGCGCCGTCGCCGGGTTCGCTTCCGCTTGCGGGTTCACGATCTGCTGTGCGTTGTCCTCGATGCGCTCCAGCGCCGAGGCCAGCCACAGCGGACGGCCGGAGATCACCGCGCCTTCGCGGTCGGCTTCGAATTCACGAGAGCGGCTGATGGCCATCTGCACCAGCATCGCCGCAACCGGCGCCAGAAGCGAGACCAGAAGCACACCGACAAACCCCAGCGGGTTGCGCCGGTCATGCCCGAAGAACAGCGCGAAGTTCGCCAGCATCGAGATCGCACCCGCAATCGTCGCGGTGATCGTCATCGTCAGGGTGTCGTGATGCTTGATGTGGCTCAGCTCATGCGCCAGCACGCCGGCCAGCTCTTCCTGGTTCAGCCGCGCCAGCAGTCCGGTCGTCACACACACCGCCGCGTGCTCGGGATTGCGCCCGGTGGCAAACGCGTTCGGCTGCTCGTTCTCCACGATATAGACAGCCGGCATCGGCAGGCCGGCACTCGACGCCAGGCGCATCACCAGATGCACCAGATCCGGCGCGCTGCGCTCGTCGACCGGCTTGGCGCCGTACATCGACAGCACCACCTTGTCCGAATTCCAGTAGGCGAAGAGGTTCGTACCGGCCGCGAACAGGAACGCCAGCACCATGCCTGTCCCGCCGCCGACCAGAAAGCCGACCGCGACAAACAGGCCGGTCATCGCGGCCATCAGGATTCCGGTACGCAAGGTGTTCATAGAACAAGCCTTTTTCTGCGCCCCTGATGTATGATCGCCCCGTCACCGGTCAAGCAGACCCACATGAGCAGGCCCAGCAAAGCCCAGATCGCCAAACGCATTCGTGAAGCCGGGGAACGCGCCGCTGCCGAGGCAGAAGCCCGCCGCGTTCAGGCGCACACGGAACCCATGGCGAAGGAGTTGGGCGGCCCCAAAGGCCCGGAGCCGACCCGTTTTGGCGACTGGGAGAAGAAGGGAATAACCTCGGATTTCTGAGGGGATTCTCACCCTTGATCGCGTTCGTAGTGAGGTCCACATAAGGCCCATGTTCATTCAGACCGAATCCACGCCGAACCCGGCGACGCTGAAATTCCTCCCCGGCCGTGATGTCATGGGCGACGGCTCCGTTGCCGACTTCCCGGACAAGTCCTCCGCCGCCCGCTCGCCCCTGGCCCGCGCGCTGTTCGAAATGCCGGAAGTCTCCCGCGTGTTCTTCGGCTCCGACTTCATCTCGGTCACCAAGACCGAGGCCGACGACTGGAAGCACATCAAGCCCGCGATCCTCGGCACGATCATGGAGCACTTCACCCGCGAACTGCCGCTCATGGACAGCAACGCCGATGAAGCCGATGGCGAGATGTCCTTTGCCGAGAGCGATCCGGAAGTCGTGGAGCAGATCAAGGAACTGATCGAAACCCGCGTCCGCCCCGCCGTGGCGCAGGATGGCGGCGACATCATCTACAAGGGCTTCGACGGCGGCGCCGGCGTCGTCTACCTGCACCTGCAGGGCAGCTGTGCTGGTTGCCCGTCTTCCACGATCACGCTGAAGAACGGCATCGAAAACATGCTGCGCCACTACGTGCCGGAAGTTAACGCGGTCGAAGCGGTCTAACCCACCCTCCAACTCCATTTCGCTTCGCGGAGGGTGCGTTAACACACTCCTGATTGCTCCCGCGCGCGCCGACCGATATTCCTTGTCGACCAGTTCCTACGGACAGTCCGGCCATGCAGCATCCCGTCAACGACGAAGCGCTCGACATCATCTTCCGCACCGCGCGCACGCAGAATAAGTGGCAGGACAAGCCCGTCTCGAACGCCATGCTGATGGCGATCTACGACCTGATGCGCTGGGGCCCGACGAGCGCCAACTGCTCGCCCGCGCGCATCGTCTTCGTCACAACACCGGAAGCGAAGAAGCGGCTCGAACCTTTCCTCAGCCCTGGCAACAAGGCGAAGGTGATGAGCGCGCCGGTGACTGCGATCATCGGCTACGACGTCGGCTTTCCGGATCTGCTGCCCAAACTCTTTCCGCACGATCAGACCGCAAAAACCTGGTTCGCCGATCCTGCGCACGCCGAACACACCGCGTTCCGCAACGGCTCGCTGCAGGGCGCCTATTTCATGATCGCCGCGCGTTCGGTCGGCCTCGATTGCGGCCCGATGTCCGGCTTCGACAATGCCGGTGTCGACAAGGAATTCTTCGCCGGCACCAAGGTGAAGTCGAACTTCATCTGCAGCCTCGGCTACGGCGATCCGTCGGGACTGTTCGGCCGCAGCCCGCGTCTCACCTTCGATGAGGCATGCCAAATCCTGTGAGGATACTGAGCGTCGACACCTGCCTCGGCGCCTGTTCGGTCGCGATCCTCGACGGCGAGAAAATCCTGGCGCATCGCTTTGAGCTGATGGACCGCGGTCATGCGGAACGTCTCGCGCCGATGGTCGATGAAGCGATGCAGCAAGCAGCGATCGCTTATGCCGATCTGGATCGCCTCGCCGTCACCGTCGGCCCCGGCACCTTCACCGGACAACGCGTCGGCCTCGCCTTCATGCGCGGCATGCGCGTCGCCCTGAAGAAGCCGCTCATCGGCATCACCTCGCTCGAAACGATTGCGGCGCAGGCGATATCCGAAAGCGGCATCGCATGCGCTGCCGCTTTGCACGATGCCCGCCGCGACGAGGTCTATCTCGAAATCGTGCGCGATGGCGCAACGATCCTGCCGCCCACCGTGCTGCTCTTTGCCGATGCCGCCGCGAAACTCGCGCCGCTAACGGACGAAGCAAGCGTCGTCCTTTGCGGCACGGCTGCGCCGCGCGCCAAAGAAGACCTCGCCTGCGCGACGCTCTCGCCGATCCGCCAGCCCGATGCGCTGTGGACCGCGCGCCTTGCCGCCACGCGCGAAGCCACCAGCACGCCGCCGCGTCCGCTCTATCTGCGCGCGCCCGATGCCAAACTGCCCGGCGGCAAGACACCGTGATCCGCCGCTTCGACCCGCTGACCGAAAACGC
This sequence comes from Rhizomicrobium sp., assembly GCA_036263395.1. GTDB lineage: Bacteria > Pseudomonadota > Alphaproteobacteria > Micropepsales > Micropepsaceae > Rhizomicrobium. Next base: position 9,878 of record DATAHD010000037.1, read on the forward strand.
GATCCCGCTCGCCGATCTGCACAAGCTGTGCTTCCCCGATCCGTGGGATGCCGAAGCCATCGCCCGCCTCGCCGGCGGTCCCGGCTTTGCGCTGATCCACGGCCCGCTGGCGGCACCGGAAGGTTTCGTCCTCGCCCGCGCCGTCGCCGGTGAAGCGGAGATACTTACGATTGCGACCCATCCGCAGCAGCGCCGCAGCGGCATCGGATGGTCCCTCCTGCTCGCCGCCGCGCGCGAGGCCCAGCGGCGCGGCGCCACAGACATGTTTCTCGAAGTCGATTCCGTGAACGCCGCCGCGCTCGGCCTCTACACCGCGATGGGTTTTTCAAAGGCCGGTGAACGCAAGGGCTATTACCGCGTGCCGGGACAACTGCCATCCGATGCGTTGATCATGCGGTCCCGCCTTCCGCTTCGTGGCGAGCCAGACTAAACTCTGCTGCATGAGCGAACCGGAGGCGTCCTTGACGCGGATCGAAAAAGCCTGCGTCGACAAAGGTCTTCGGATGACCGAGCAGCGCCGCGTCATCGCGCGTGTGCTGTCGGACGCCATCGACCACCCGGATGCGGAGGAACTCTACCGCCGCGCGTCGTCCATCGATCCGCACATCTCCATCGCCACGGTCTACCGCACCGTGAAGCTGTTCGAAGACGCCGGCATTCTGGAGCGTCATGATTTCCGCGATGGCCGTTCGCGTTACGAAGAAGTGCCGGAGTCGCACCACGATCACCTGATCGATGTGCAGACCGGCAAGGTGATCGAATTCCGCAACGAAGAGATCGAGCGCCTGCAGCGCCTCATCGCCGACGAGCTCGGCTTCGAACTCGTCGATCACCGGCTTGAGCTCTACGGCGTACCGCGCGGCGCCAAGAAGCAGAACGGACATTGATGCCGAAAATACGGGCCGCCTTCGCCCTCAGCGTATTTCTGCTGAGCTCGCTGATTACGATTCCGTGGCAGACCTTCTGCCTCACCTTCAAAGCCTTCGGCTATAAGAGTTTCCCGAACTGGTATCAGCGCCAGCTGGCGCATCTGTTCGGCATCCGCATGCACGTCACGGGCACCCCGATCCAGGATCGCGGCGTGCTGATGGTCGCCAACCACACCTCCTATTTCGACATTCTGGCCATCGGCGGGGCCGCGAAACTCTCCTTCGTTGCGAAAGCGGAAGTGGCGAACTGGCCGCTGTTCGGCCGCTTCGCCAAGCTGCAGCGCACGATTTTCGTCAACCGCGAGCGCAAGAGCGCCACCGGCGACGTGCGCGACATCATCCGTGACCGCCTCCTCGAAGGCGACGCCCTGATGCTGTTCCCGGAAGGCACCTCGAACGACGGCAACTTCGTCCTGCCGTTCAAGAGCGCGCTGATGGGCGCGGCCGAGGTCACCGTCGGCCACGACCCGAACGGCGAGCCGATTTACCCGCCGGTCCAACCGGTGTCGGTCGCCTACACCAAGGTCCACGGCCTGCCGATGGGCCGGGAAAACCGCCCACTCTACGCCTGGTATGGCGACATGGACCTGGTCCCCCACCTTTGGGAAGCCGAGGTGACCGGTCCGATCGACGTCGCGATCCACTTCCACCCGCCGCTCTATGTGAACCAGGTCGGCGGCCGCAAAGCCTTGGCGCTGCTGGCGGAACAGATCATCCGCCGCGGCCAGGCCGACCTTTTGGCCGGCCGTGCCCCCTCCGACGATCTGCCGGAACTTGCTCTGCCGCGCCGCCCCGTCCTTGCAGCGGAGGCGGCGGCCTGACTTGTATTTGCGGCGGCAAATGCGGGATAACCCGCGCCCCATGAAGAAGCTCTTCATCAAGACCTACGGCTGCCAGATGAACGTCTATGATTCCGCCCGCATGGCGGATCTGCTGGCGCCGATCGGCTATGCCGGTACGGACAGGTGCGAAGACGCCGACATGGTGATCCTCAACACCTGCCACATTCGCGAGAAGGCGGCAGAGAAGGTCTATTCCGAACTCGGCCGTCTGAAGAAGATGAAGGACGAGCGGCCAATGCTGATCGCGGTCGCCGGCTGCGTCGCGCAGGCTGAGGGCGAAGAAATCATCGCGCGTCAGCCCGCCGTCGATCTCGTCGTCGGCCCGCAAAGCTATCACCGCCTGCCCGAGATGATCGCCAAGGTCGCGCGCGCCGGTGGTCATGCGCTGGAAACCGAATTTCCGGCGGAAGACAAATTCGATGCGCTGCCGGAAGAAACACGCGAGGTCGGCGCCACCGCGTTCCTCACCGTGCAGGAAGGTTGCGACAAGTTCTGCACCTTCTGCGTCGTGCCCTACACGCGCGGCAGCGAGTTCTCGCGCCCTGTCGCACAGATTCTTGCCGAGGCCCGCCGCCTCGTCGCGCGCGGCGCCCGCGAGATCACGCTGCTCGGTCAGAACGTGAATGCCTATTGCGGCATCGGTGAAGACGGCGAAACGTCGAGTCTCGCAAAGCTCATCCGCGCTCTCGCGCAGATCGATGGTCTCACGCGCCTGCGCTACACGACCAGCCATCCGCGCGACATGGGCGACGATCTGATCGCGGCGCATGGCGAGGTCGCGGCGCTGATGCCATATCTGCATCTGCCGGTGCAGTCGGGCTC
>DATAHD010000038.1:0-2605 GCA_036263395.1 Rhizomicrobium sp.
CGCTTCCGGCGGCACGTGTTCGTAGGTTTTCGGGTCCTTCTGCACCGCGGAGGAATGCAGGCCGCCTTTGTGCGCGAAGGCCGATGGGCCGACATAGGCGGCGTGGCGGTTCGGGGCGCGGTTGAGGATTTCATCCAGCAGACGCGAAACATGGACGAGTTGCGCGAGCTGGTCTTTGGAGACACCGGTTTCGAACTGGCTGGCAAACGGCTCTTTCAGGAGAAGCGTTGGAAGCAGCGCGCAGAGATTGGCGTTGCCGCAACGCTCCCCCAGACCGTTGAGTGTGCCCTGCAACTGGCGCGCACCACCCCGGATGGCGGCTAAGGTGACGGCGACGGCCTGCTCGGTGTCGTTGTGGGCGTGGATGCCGAGGTTAGCGCCGGGCAGCTTCGCCTTCGTCTCGCTGACGATGCGATAGACATCCTCCGGCATCGTGCCGCCGTTGGTATCGCAGAGGACGAGCCATTGTGCGCCGGCATCGAGCGCCGCCTTCACGCATTCGAGCGCGTAAGTGGGGTTCGCCTTGTAGCCGTCGAAGTAATGCTCGGCATCGAGCATCGGCTCGCGGCCCTTGGCCTTCACGGCGGCGATGGATTCGTAGATGCCGGTGACGTTGTCGGCGCGCGGGATTTCGAGCGCGACATCGACGTGGAAGTCCCACGTCTTGCCGACGAGACAGGCGCTGTCGGCCTTCGCGTCCAGCACCTGCGACAGCGACGGATCGTTCGCGGCGCTGCGCCCGGCGCGCTTGGTCATACCGAAGGCGACGAACTTCGCCGTCTTCAGCGGCGGGCGTTCGGAGAAAAAGGCCGTGTCGGTTGGGTTGGCACCGGGAAAGCCGCCCTCGATGTAATCGACGCCGAGGGAGTCGAGTGCGAGCGCGATCTGGCGCTTGTCTTCGACCGAGAAGTCGACACCCTGCGTCTGCGCGCCGTCGCGCAGCGTGGTGTCGAAGATGTGCAGGCGTTCTTTGGTCATTTCTTCACTTCCCACGTTGTGCCGGTGGGGCCGTCTTTCAGGACGATACCTTTGGCGAGGAGTTCGTCGCGGATGCGGTCGGACTCTTTGAAGTTCTTCGCGCCACGTGCCGCTTTGCGCGCTTCGATGGCGGCGGCGATTTCGCTCTCATCGACGGCACTGAGCCTTGCCGCGATTTTCTCCTGAACGTTGGAGAAACCGAGGAGGCCGAGGCCGCCGGCGAGTTCGTGATCACTGCCCTTGTGCAGTTCGGCGATCGCCTGCGGCGTGTTGAGGTCGTCCGCGAGCGCGTTCAGGAACGCCTGCCCCACTGGCGGATCGGCCAGCGGTTCGGTGATGGCGTACCACTTCTCCAGCGTCTTCCAGCTCTCGTTCATGCCGGCGACGGTCCAGTCCATCGGCTGGCGGTACTGTGTGCGCAGCATGTTGAAGCGCAGCACTTCGCCGGGCCAATCCTTCAGGAGCTCGTTGATGGTGACGAAGTTGCCGAGAGACTTCGACATCTTCTCGCCCTCGACGTTGAGGAAGCCGTTGTGCATCCAATAGCGCGCGAGCGGATGGCCATGATGGGCGCTTTCGCTTTGCGCGATTTCGTTCTCGTGGTGCGGAAAGACGAGGTCGATGCCGCCGCCGTGGATGTCGATGGTTTCGCCCATCGTGGATTCGATCATCGCGGAGCATTCGAGGTGCCAGCCTGGACGGCCGTAGCCCCACGGGCTTTGCCAGCCTGGCTGTTCCGGCACCGACGGTTTCCACAAGACGAAGTCCATCGCGTCTTCTTTATACGGCGCGACGTCGATGCGGGCGCCAGCGAGCATGTCGTCGAGGCTGCGGCGCGCGAGCTTGCCGTAATCCGCCTTCTTGTGGACACGGAATAGGACGTGGCCCTCGGCCGCGTAAGCGTAGCCTTTGGCGATGAGGGTTTCGATCATCGCGATCATCTGCGGTACATGCTCGGTGGCGCGCGGCATGTAAGTGGGCGGCAAGCAGCCGAGGCCGCTGACGTCGTCCTTGTAGACGCTGTAGGTCTCCTCGGTGAGCTCGCGCAGCACCTGCAGGATGGGGACGTTGCGATTGTCCTTCGCGGCACGCTCGGCAGCGCGCGCGTTGATCTTGTCGTCGATGTCCGTGATGTTGCGGACATAGGTGACGTGACCGGCGCCATAGACATGGCGCAGCAGGCGGTAGAGCACGTCGAACACGATCGCCGGACGGCCGTTGCCGATGTGGGCGTAGTCGTAGACCGTCGGGCCGCACACATACATCCGCACGTTGTTCGGATCGAGCGGCGCGAAGTCTTCCTTCTGGCGCGTGAGCGTGTTGTAGAGGCGGAGCGTGGTCATGGCGGTACTCTTTATAGTGCGTGTCCTCCCCGTGAAACGGGCAGGTGGCGAGCGAAGCGAGACGGTGGGGACTGCGAAACCAACCCCCACGCTGCGCTGACGCGCAGCACTCCCCCGTTACACGGGGGAGACAAGAAGGCTAACGATGTGGTTTGGGCAAAGGGGATCGTGCGGCTTTAGCCGCAAATAATAATCTGGCAGCAGATGTGGCGGAGTTGGATCACGCCGAAGTCCCTTTGAGGCGGGCGAGGGTTTTCGCGCGCCCGATGAGGGGTAGCAGCTTT
>DATAHD010000039.1:0-17150 GCA_036263395.1 Rhizomicrobium sp.
TCCATGAAGAAGTTCATGCCGATGCCGAAGAAGAACGACAGGCGCGGCGCGAACGAGTCCACCGGGAGGCCCTTGCTCATCGCTGCGCGCACATACTCCGCGCCGTCCGCGATGGTGTAGGCAAGCTCCTGCACCGCCGTCGCACCGGCTTCGTGCATGTGATAGCCGCTGATCGAGATCGAGTTGAATTTCGGCATCTTCTTGGCCGTGTACTCGATGATGTCGGCCACGATCCGCATGCTCGGCGCCGGCGGATAGATGTAGGTGTTGCGCACCATGAACTCTTTGAGGATGTCGTTCTGGATGGTGCCGGAGAGGCTGGAGATCGGCGCACCGGCCTCCTCGCCCGCCACGATGTAGTTCGCCATCGTCGGGATGACCGCGCCGTTCATCGTCATTGACACGCTCATCTTGTCGAGCGGGATACCGGCGAACAGGATCTTCATGTCCTCGACGCTGTCGATCGCCACGCCGGCCTTGCCGACGTCGCCCGACACGCGCGGATGATCGCTGTCATAGCCGCGATGCGTCGCCAGATCGAACGCGATCGACAGACCCATCTGTCCCGCCGCCAGATTGCGCCGGTAGAACGCGTTGGACTCTTCCGCGGTCGAAAACCCCGCATACTGACGAATGGTCCACGGCCGTCCCGCATACATCGTGGCGCGCACGCCGCGCAGATAGGGCGAAAGCCCGGGAAGCGTATCCACCTCGGCAATGCCGTCGAGGTCGGCCGCAGTATAGAGCGGCTTAACATCGATGCCCTCCGGCGAATGCCAGGTCAGGCTGTCCAGCGGCCGGTCCTTGAGTTCTTTTGTTGCCAGCTTGGCCCAGGCTTCGGGTGTTTTGTCGGTCATGTGATCCTCTCGCGGCGCAAGAAGTATCGCAGGTGCGAACACGGGGCAAAGTGCATCGTTACGGCAACCGCAGGCGATTGTGTCGCTTCGATGAATTCCTCAGGGTACGGAGTATCGAATCGCCAGGAGCCCCAGACTCCATCCATCGGGATCACCCCAACATGTAGCGCGTTAACACTCTTGACAAACACTCTATAGTGTGAGAACAAACACTGATATTGAGTTAGTTATTGATTCGTCACTGATTCGTTCAGTGCACGTTCAGGGACGTACACGAACTATCCACAGCACGGCTTCTCCCACCACTTGCTTACAGGTCCTGCCTTAACCCCCTATCTTCGCGCCATGCAGAACCGCCGCGGTCCGGACCGCACCCCGTCACAAATCGGTCGCGTCACCGCCGTTCTCGGTCCCACCAACACCGGCAAGACGCATTTCGCGATCGAGCGGATGCTCGCGCACAAGAGCGGCATGATCGGTCTGCCGCTGCGCCTCCTCGCGCGCGAGGTCTACGACAAAATCGTGCGCATGAAGGGTGACCGCGTCTGCGCCCTCATCACCGGTGAAGAGAAGATCGTTCCGCCCGACGCGCGCTATCACGTCTGCACAGTCGAAGCGATGCCGCTCGATCTTCCCGTCTCGTGCCTCGTCATCGATGAGATCCAGCTCAGCGCCGATCCCGAACGCGGCCACGTCTTCACCGACCGTCTGTTGAACGCGCGCGGCGAGGAAGAAACCATCTTGCTCGGCGCCGACACGATGCGTGTGACCGTGGCGCGCTTCATCCCGCACGCCCACTTCATCAGCCGCCAGCGCTTCTCCGATCTCGCCTATACCGGTGCGAAGAAACTCACGCGCCTGCCCCGTCGCTCCGCCATCGTCGCCTTCTCGGCGGAAGACGTGTACGGCATTGCCGAGCTCGTGCGGCGTCAGCGCGGCGGCGCCGCCGTCGTGCTCGGCGCCCTCAGCCCCCGCACCCGTAACGCGCAGGTGCAGCTCTATCAAAGCGGCGAAGTCGACTTCCTTGTCGCTACCGATGCCATCGGCATGGGTCTCAACATGGACGTCGATCACGTCGCCTTCGCGGCGATGGACAAGTTCGACGGCAGCATCATGCGCCCGCTGCGCCCCGATGAAGCGGGCCAGATCGCGGGCCGCGCCGGCCGTCACATGAACGACGGCACCTTCGGCACCACCGGCGAAGCCGATGCGCTCGACGAAGAACTCGTCAGCCGCATCGAAGGCCACCGCTACGACCCGGTGCGCGTGCTGCAATGGCGCAACTCGTCGCTCGACTTCCGCTCGACCGACACCTTGCTCACCAGCCTCGACGCATCTCCACCTGCGCGCGGTCTCGCGAAGGCGCGCCCGGCCTCCGACTTCAATTCCCTGCGTGCATTGTCCTCCTATGAAGACGTGAAAGCGCTCGTGCACGCGACCGCCGGCGTGAAGCGCCTCTGGGAAGTTTGCCAGCTGCCGGACTTCCGCAAGCTCAGCGACGAGGAACACGTCCGCCTTGTCCACACGATCTTCGGCTTCCTGATGAGCGATGAAGGCGTGCTGCCGGAAGACTGGCTGGCGCGTCAGATCGAGCGTCTCAACATCACCGAAGGCGACGTCGCCACGCTCTCCGGCCGCCTCGCCCAGATCCGCACCTGGACCTACGCCGCAAACCGTCCCGGCTGGATCCGCCATGCCGGTGAGTGGCAGGACAAAACCCGCGCCATCGAAGACAAACTCTCCGACGCGCTGCACGAGCGCCTGACGCAGCGCTTCATCGACCGCCGCACCTCCGTGCTGATGAAACGGCTGCGCGAAGACGACCTCGACGATCTTGTGCTCGACGACAGTGGCGGCGTCATCATCGGCGGCCAGCCCATCGGCAAGCTCGAAGGCTTCCGCTTCACCGCCGACGAGAATGCCGAAGGCATCCACGGCCGCACCCTGCGGGCCGCCGCGTTGAAAGCGCTGGAGGGCGAGTTCTTTGCCCGCGCCCAGCGCCTCACCACCGCGACCGATACAGAGATTACGCTCAGCGAGCACGGCAAGCTGTGGTGGGACGGCGCTATCGTCGGCCAGCTCACCGCCGGTCCCGCGCCGCTCGATCCGCTGATCACTGTGATCGCCGACGAAAATCTCGCCAAGAACCTGCGCGAAGACATCGCCACGCGCCTGAACAAGTGGCTGCGCGATCGCATCACGCTGCGCCTCGCACCGCTGCTGTCGCTGCGCGAGAACATTGACGCCAAGTCCGGCACGCCCGACGCCCTGCCCGGCGTCGCGCGTGGCATTGCCTATCAGTTGTGCGAAAACCTCGGCACGCTCGACATCGCCAAGGTCACGATCCCGGGCGATCCGCGTCCCGTGGCGCGCGCGCTGCGTGACTATGGCGTGAAGCTCGGCCATCGTTCGATCTACATGCCGCAGCTGCTGCGCCCCGACGCGGCAAGCCTGCTGTCGCTGCTGCGTGGTGTTGCGCTGAAGCTGGAGCGCCTGCCCGCGCCGCCACAAGCCGGCCTCACCTCATTCCCGGCCGATCGCAACGCCAACCGCGAGATGCTCAACGCCGCTGGCTTCCGCGTCGTGGCCGGTCGCGCGATCCGTGTCGACATGCTCGAACGCCTCGAAGACGAACTCGAAAAAGGCGTCGCCGAAGGCGCCAGCGCCGACACCGTCTTCCCGAAGGTCGTCTCGCTGCTCGGCACCGACCGCGCAACGCTCGAAGCCGTGCTCGCCGACCTCGGCTGGAAAACCGTCGAGGTGAAAAACGACGACGCGCCAGCGACCACCGTCTGGCGTCATCGCAGCGCGCGTCAGCAACCGCCCAAACGCGGCCCCAAGCCGCCACCGAAGCCCAAGCATCGCGAGCACGCGCCGGTGAAGGTCAATCCGAACTCACCCTTCGCCAGCCTCGCAGCGCTGAAGACAGGCCGCCGTTGACCATTCGCATCGACAAGTGGCTCTGGCATGCGCGCTTCTACAAAACGCGCCCGCTGGCGCAGGCCGCCGCCACTTCCGGCCGCCTCCGCCTGAACGGCAACCGGGTCGAGAAATCCAGCGTCGTCGTCCGCCCCGGCGACACGCTCACCATCGGTCGCGGCAGCGAAGTTTTAGCAGTCAAAATCTGTGCAATAGGCGTCCGTCGCGGCCCCGCCCCCGAAGCGCGGCTGCTCTACGAAATCCTCACAGACGGCGCGCTTGATCCCGGCCCGCCCGCGTCTTAAGTGACGGAACCAACACTGTTTCGCCTGCCGGAGTGCCAATGACCTACGTCGTCACCGAAGCCTGCATCAAGTGCAAGTTCATGGATTGCGTGGAGGTCTGCCCGGTCGACTGCTTCTACGAAGGCGAGAACATGCTGGTCATCCACCCGGATGAGTGCATCGACTGCGGTGTCTGCGAGCCCGAGTGCCCGCCGGAGGCCATCAAGCCAGACACCGAGTCCGGTCTGGAGCGCTGGCTGACCGTCAACGCCGAATACGCCAAGACCTGGCCGAACATCACCCAGAAGGGCGACGCCCCGGCTGACGCCAAGGAATGGGATGGTGTCGCCGACAAGTTCGACAAGTTCTTCTCGGATAAACCCGGTTCCGGCTCGTAGAAATATTATTACTCAGCGGCAACGACTCACCTTAGTCCTTGTTCTGCCTTGAGAAACTCCGCCGAACACCGGCGCAATTTTAAATAAACGCTATGCTTTCAACGGCTTGGCGGGATTTTCCTTCACTTTTGCATAAACCTGTGATACAAGCCTTTTGATAGGAAATTGTCCTGGAAAGGCGCGCGTATAGCAGACCAAACCGGTCGCTTGCTCGATGGTGAGCCCATCAGCCAACCCTCGGGTGGTAGCAGCTTCCGGACGGCTCGGGCCCTGCCCAGCCAAGGTACAGCGCAGTGCAAAACAGAAGGCACCGGTTCACCGGCCGGTGAGTTATTAACGCATGGACGAGATGAAGATGACCACACCGGCAGCGACCGCGGCAGCCAAGAAGAAGGTTCCCGCCAACACGAACAAGAAGCTTGAGTTTAAGGCGGGCGACCATGTCGTTTACCCGACCCACGGCGTTGGCCGGATCACCAAGGTCGAAGAGCAGGAAGTCGCCGGCATCCATATGGAACTTTTCGTCATCACGTTCGAGAAGGACAAGATGACCCTGCGCGTCCCGACCGCGAAGGCGAAGGCCGTCGGCATGCGCAAGCTGTCCTCGCCGGACATCGTGAACAACGCCCTCAACACGCTGAAGGGCCGCGCCCGCATCAAGCGCACCATGTGGTCGCGCCGTGCGCAGGAATACGAACAGAAGATCAACTCGGGCGACCTCGTCGCGATTGCGGAGGTCGTGCGCGACCTGCACCGCGCCAGCGGCCAGCCGGAGCAGTCTTATTCCGAGCGTCAGCTGTACGAAGCCGCGCTCGCCCGCATGGCCCGCGAAGTCGCCGCCGTCGAGAAGACGGACGAACCGGCCGCCGTGAAGCGAGTCGAAGGCATGCTGCTGAAGAAAGCCGCCTGAGGCTTACGCCACCGAATGCGAAAAGGCCCGGAGCGATCCGGGCCTTTTCATTTCGCAGGTGGCGCCCACGTCGCTTGCCTGAACTGCGTCTCACCGGCATTCCGTGCCGCCAGGGCACTCTCGACCACGTATCGCATGCCATCCATCATTGGAAGCAACGCAACCTCAGCCGGCGCAGTCCAGCGCAGCGCCTGGAGCTCTTCGCCATCGGCGGCCAAATCACCCGACACCAGTTCCGCCTCGAACGCCGTGCTCGTGTAGGCGACCAGATCGCCGTTGGAGTAAGTGATCCGCATCTCCGGCCCGCCGAACACGCCCAGCACCCGGGTAGGCCGCACGATGGCGCCGGTCTCTTCCCAGAATTCACGTACCGCCGCATCGGCCGGCGCCTCGTCCGGCTCCACGCCGCCCCCGATGGTGATCCAGGTGTCGGCGCCGCGCGGCTGTGCTATCAGAAACCGCCCGGCAGCGTCGAACACGAAGATCGACACCGCATGCAGCATCAGAAGATCGCGATCGATCTTTTCGCGGATACGCGCGACGTACCCGCTGCGTGCCATCAGTTGACCACTTCCACGCTTTGCGGATTGGCGACCGCGATGCTCGGCCCGTTGACCATCTGCACCATGCCGCGCACCCGCACCCGCTTGCCGGCATAGGCGCGCGGATCGACGCCGAGGAGATCGAACGTCTTCATGTCGTCCGGCGAGATCGTCACCGTCAGATCGGTCCGCCAGTCGGCGCCGAAATTCAGATAGGCGCGCCCGCCATCGACATTCGCCGTCTGCACCACGCCTTCCACGACCTGGAACGTGCCGACGTCGCCGCGCAGATTGTCCGGCGTGCGGATCGCATACGCCGGGCTCGACCAGATCCCGCGCTGCGCCGCGCGTGCGCTCGCTTCGGCTGCATAGAGTTCGCTCGAGCATTCCGTGCGATCCGGCGACAGCGCCACGCGCGCCAGACCCTGCTCCAGCAGGCGCTGCTGCACCCATACCTGCTCTGCCCCAAACACCTGCGCCCGCAGCCGGTCATAGCGGTCCTGCTTCGGCTCGATCGCGGTCAGCGCAACGGTGCGCCCTTTCACCAGCGTCGCCAGCATCCCATAGGCCTGATCGGTAAACGTCCCGGACGCTTTCTCGCGGCTGCCGAGCGGCAACCGGATGCCTTCCATCTTGACCGCCAGCCCGTCGGTGGTGATCAACGCGGCGTTCGGCTCGATCCGCGTGACGATCTCGCTGCCCAACTCCACCGCACCCGCACAGGCCGGTATGCCGTCGGCATGCGCGGCACCGGCGCAAAGCATCATCGTGAACAGCGAAGTCGCAGCGATACGACGCGTCATACCGGGTCTCTGTGTTGAACGCCTCGACCTTACCCCAATCAAACCACGCACCGCCGCGTCAGATTGTTCTTAACCTTGCCAGGCGCAATCGCCCGCTCAATCCAACCGCTTGATCCGCCCCGTGGTGGCTGGCGACAGCGGTTTGTGCGCGCCGAAGTAATTCACCACGGCGTCCAGATCGGGATCGCCGGTCACGCGGTTGGTACCTTCCTTCAACACGCTCTGGCTGTCGCCGCCATTGGCAAGGAAGTCGGACACCGCGACGCGATAGGTGCCGGTCGGCGTCATCGGCTGCCCGTTCAGCATCATGCTGTCCCCCGCCACCCGGTCCCCGAACGGCTTCCTCGCATCCCATGCGTAGGAGAAACCCTCCGACACCTGCAGGATGCGCGGCAGGGTCGGGGCCACCCATTGTTGCTCCAGCATCTTCTTGATCTGCGCCCCGGTCAGCGTGAGCGTCACCGTCGTATTGCCGAAGGGTAGCGCTGCGAACAGGTCGGCGTAGGTCACGTCGCCTGCCTTCGCGATGTCGGTGCGGATGCCGCCGATGTTCATCAGCGCGATCTGCGCGCCATCGTCCTTCGCTGCGGCCAGCTTGGCGTCCGCGATGACGTCGCCCAGCGCCGTCTCACCGCCGGGTGTCTGCTCACGCGTGATCGGTGCGGTCACGCTGCCGACAATGCGTTGCTCGATCGGCGCCGCCACCGCTTCATATGAGGCGATAAGCTTCGCCTCCGCCGGATCGGCGGGATAAAGATCGTCGCGCACGATCACGTTGTGCGCCTTCAGGGATATGAAATCGCGCGTACGGCGGCTCAGCTTCGTATCGATCTCCGTCACCATTGTCCCGTAGCGATGCGCGCTCGTCACCAGCCGTCCGTCGATGATGCAGTTGTACGCCTGATGCGTGTGCCCGCTGACGACCAGATCGACCTGCTTGTCGAACCGCGTCACGATGTCGACGATCGGCCCAGCGATGCCGGGACATTCGTTGTAGCCGCCGGTCGGCATCCCGCCTTCGTGGATCAGCACCACAATCGCCTTGATGCCCTGCGCCCGCAGCTTCGGCACCAACGCATTCACCGTGTCCGCCTCATCGCGGAATTCGTAGCCGGCGATTCCCGGCGGCGACACGATCTCCGGCACGCCTTTCAGCGCCAGCCCGATGAACGCCACCGGAATGCCGCCGAACCGTTTCACGACATATGGCGGAAACAGCGGCTTGCCCGTCTTCGTGTTGATCGTGCTCGCCGCGAGATAGCGATACTTCGCGCCCTTGAACGGATGCGGCCCCTTGCAGCCATCGACCGGATGACAGCCGCCGTTCTGCATGCGCAGCAGTTCGGTCGTGCCCTCATCGAACTCGTGATTGCCGACCGCCGACGCATCCAGCCCCATCAGCGACAGCGCCTCCACCGTCGGCTCGTCGTGAAACAGGCCGGACAGTAACGGACTCGCCCCGATCAGATCGCCCGCCGCCACGAACACCGAATTGCGATGCTTCGCGCGCAGCGCCTTCACCAGGGTCGCCATGTTCGCCGCGCCGCCAACGGCCGCCGCCTTGTCGGCATCGCTCGCACCGGGAATGGACGATCCATTGCCCGGCGATTTCAGATTGCCGTGAAAATCGTTGATCGCGAGGATCGTCACATCGACGTTGCGCGATACCCGATGCTTCGGCGCCGCCGCTGCCGGGACCACAGCAACCGCCAATGCGAGAGCCGCTGCGAAAACGCGCCAGACCGTCATGATGACCACCCCGCCTCTTACAACCACGCAATGAGACTCGCGCGGCAACCGGTGCGCAGTCTGGTCGATTTCCACGACGATCCCAACACGCCCGCCGCGCCGTCGCCTTGACGTTCCGCCCGCACCGCCCCACGTAAAGCACAGGCGCACGCCGCCGAACGGGGCCATCCATGACACTCGAACCACTGCTGCATGCGCCGCTCGCCGTCCGCCTGCATGTCGCGACCGTGGTGCCAGCGTTCCTCATCGGCACCTGGCTGATCTTTTTCAGCCGCAAAGGCGCACCGCTGCACCGCCTCTTCGGTGCGATCTATCTCACCCTCATGGGCATCACCGCGATCACCACACTCTGGGTGCATCAGCTCATGCCTAACGGCCCGTTCTCGGGCCTCAGCCCGATCCATCTGCTCGTGCCGCTCACACTCTTCGGCATCTACGGCGCCCTGCGCGGCGCCGCCCTGCACGACATCGCCCTACACAAGCGCGCGATGCTCAGCGTCTATATCGGCGGCATCCTGATCGCGGGGAGTCTCACCTTCCTGCCCGGCCGCATCATGCACGCGGTCGCTTTCGGCGGCTGATCCACGATCGTGTTCATGTTCGGGGCCATTGCGCGGCATTTGGTTAGCGGCGCGGAACCAATCCGGCGACTGCCGGTTACATCGGCGCCAACATCCCGCGAGCAGCGCTTTGAGACGCGCGGACGGATGCTGTGGAAGGGCACAACCCTCGGGAGACTACCATGCATAAGACAACGCTTCTCGCCGCCGCGGCCGCATTCGCGCTGACGGCGAGCGCCGCGGCCGCCGGCCCCTATGAGCCGTACGGCAGCAACCCCAAGCACTACTACAGCCAGAACGACCACGACGGTTACTACGACCGCAACGGCCGCTATCACCGCTTCGCCGACGACGCCGGTCCCTATCGCTCCAGCGCCTACGATGCGCCTCCGCCGCGCGGCGGCTACTACTATGACGCCGACCGCGATCCCGATTGCCGCCGCTCCGGCAGCGCAGCAGGCACAGTCGCCGGCGCCGTTGGCGGCGGCCTGATCGGCGGCGTCGCCAGCCACGGCAACGGTCTCGCCATCGCCGGCGGTGCGATCCTCGGCGGCCTCGTCGGCAACGCGCTGACCAGCGAAGTCGATTGCAACGACCGCCGCTATGCCTACGACTCCTACTATCGCGGTCTCAACGGCAACATCGGCGTGCGCGTCGACTGGCGAAACGACGCCTATGGCGATTACGGCTACTTCACGCCGATCCGCGAATACAATCGCGGCGGCTTCGTCTGCCGCGACTTCCGCACCACGACCTTCCGTCATGGCCGCGAAGTCACGCGCGAAGGCCGCGCCTGTCGCCGCACGGACGGCCAGTGGTACTTCGACTAAGCTCTAGTCGCACATCCCAAGCAAAGGCCCGCTCCCATCGAGCGGGCCTTTGTCGTTTCTAGGAATGCGCCGCCGCCGAGCGCAGTGCCGCATCGAACTCCGCACCCTTCGCCGTCTTCAGCGCGATGCAATAGCCGATCTTCTCTTCCGTCTGCGCCAGCGTGCGTTCCGTGCCTTCCAGATCTTTCGTCTTGGGCGCAAAGAACGCGTGCAGGTCGTTCTTGGTCGGAAGATCGCAGGCGCCCGCGAGCAACTCCGTCGCGCGCCCGAAGCCCTGCGGCGACACGCGCTTCCTGATCGCCTCGAAATTCTTCTTCATGTGCGCCCACAACGCCATGCGCGCCACCGGCTCGTCGCCCATGAACTGATAGAGATAGCGGATCTCGCCGATGCGCAGAGTCCCGGTCAACGCCACCACCTTCTTCAGGATCGCCGGATCGTCGACGCCCGCGAAGGCATAGATCGCCGTGCGGCGGAAGTTCTCGCTGTTGGAATTGCGCATCGCCAGCAGCATCGCATCGGCAAATGGCATCCCCTCGACGAGCAACCCTGCGCGCATCGCATCGCCCGCGATGTCCGGCGCCAGCCCCGCAAAGTCCTTGCCGCCCGACGCGACATAGCGTTTCGCCGGCCCCGCAAGCGCCCGCAGCACTGCTGCATCGCGCGCCTCGCCCACCATGATCTGCGCCAGATATTCGCGCTCCAGCGTCACCGCCGGTTTCTCGCCCGGCTTCTGGCCATACCCGACCTTCGCCAGCCGCGGCCCGAACAGTTCGGCGACCATCGCGCGATAGGATGCCAGCTCATCCGGCGTCATGATCGTCGTGCGCAGATACTTCAGCGAGTCCTGCAGCGACACCAATGTGTCCCACGACGCGGTCGGCGCGATCGCCCGGATCGCGGCGAAATACGCCGTCGCCGAAACCTTCCCGGCCCGGAATCCGGCGTCGACATTCTCGATGATCGTCCGCTGGTCCGCCGCGCTCAGCTTCGCCGCCGCCGCGAACAGCTTCTGCCACTCCGTCTCGCTCAGCGTGAAGCGGTAGTAGCCGGTGCCTTCCGCATTCGGCATCGTCGCCGCGCTGCAGACACCGCCCAGCGCCACATGCGTCACCGCCGCGCCCGCCATGCTGCACGTCGTCTTGCCGCCCACGTCCTTCATGCACATCGGCACCTGCCACGTGCGCGCCCGCGCCACCCGGCCCATCGGCACATAGATCGATTGCGTCACATCCGCGGTCTTCGCGTTTGCCGCGCATCCGATGGCGACATTCAGATACGGCACGCCCGGCTGATCGATAAAGGAGTTGAACGCCGCCACGATCTCGGGCTTGTGCGTCACCGCCGCAATCGTCCCGATGAAGTCCTGCGCCGTGGCATTGCGGAACGCGAACTTGGTCAGATAGGCGTGGATGCCCGCCCGCCAGCCGGCCTCGCCGACATAGCTCTCGAACATCGCCAGCACCGCCGCCCCCTTGTCATAGGTGATGCCGTCGAACGCATTGTTGATATCGTCGTTGTTGTGCACCGGCTGATGGATCTGCCGCGCCGAGGCGGCTTCGTCCGCATGCATGATGTCGAGCGCACTTTCCAGGTTCTTGCGCCCATACTCCTCATCCGGCCGCACCACCTTGGAGGTCTTCGCCTCCATCCAGTTGGCAAACGACTCGTTCAGCCAGATATCGTCCCACCACACCGGCGTGACGTAGTCGCCGAACCACTGATGCGCCAGCTCATGCGCCTGCACCGTCAAACTCGCGCGGCGCTGCTCCAGCGATTGGTCCGCATCCAGCAGCAAGCGCTCGCGATAGGTGATCGCCCCGGCGTTCTCCATTGCCCCGGCTTCGAAGTCCGGCACCGCCAGAACGTCCAGCTTCTGAAACGGATAGGCGATGCCGTAGTAGTTCTCGAGCGCGGTCACAATGCTCGCCGTCAGCGTCATCGCATACTTCAGCCGCGGCCCATTCCCCCGCGCCGTCACGCCTCGCACCGGCACCGCATAGGGCCGCAGCGCGCTCGGCGGCACCACACCGGCATCGACAATATCCAAAGGCCCGATCGCCAGCGCGATGAGATAGGTCGGCAGCGGCTTCGTCGCCTCGAACACCGTCTTCGTCATGCCGCCGGCAACCGGTGTCGCCGATGCCACCGGCGTGTTGCCGACCACCTTGTCGGCCGACGGCGCAATCACCGTGATGTCGAACGGCGCCTTGAACCCCGGCTCATCGAACGACGGAAACACCCGCCGCGCATCCGTGTTCTCGAACTGCGTGAAGGCATAGTTGTCGCCGCGGTCCACCACTTTATAGAGCCCCGCGAGGGACTCGTTGTACGGCGCGTCGTAATCGAACACGAGCGTCGCCCGCCCCTTCGGCACCGCATCGGCGAACGTGAGTAGGGCAACACCCGACGGGCTCACCTGCTTGTATGTCACCGCGACGCGCTTGCCGCCCGCCAGCCGCGCATAGACAGCCTTCATCCGGATTTCGAGTCCGTGGATGAAAAGCGTCTTGCGCGCTTCGGTGAAATTCATTGCGATTTCGGCGTGCCCGCTGAATCCGCTTTTCGCCGGATCGATGGTCAGCGTCACCGCATAGTGCTCTGGCAGCGCGACGCGCGGCAGCTGCGCCTGCGGCACCGGTCCGGCGCTCTCGGCAGCAGTTTGCTGCTCCTCCTTCGCCTCTGGACTACATCCCGCCACCAGCAACGCAAAGCCAACCGCCGCAATGATTTTCCCGCGCATGCGCATGCCGATCTGATCCCGCGTGACGGTCATAACCCGAACCGCGCATGGGGCAAACCGCGATCACACCATTGTGCGTTGCAGGGTGGACAACCGGCGCAAACCGCACCAAACCTTGCCCGCGAGGGAGCATGTGTGACCGTCATCACAGAGCCGCAGTCCATTCAGATTCGGTTCAGGCGCCACACCCCAAGCTTTCGACAGTTAGTGCGATCAACCCCAACGAATTTCAACGTCATAGGAGCGATGACATGATCAAGAAAACCACGATGACAATTGCCGCGGCCGTTCTGGCCCTCGGCGCCATGAACAGCGCCGCGCTGGCGGACGGCTGCAGCGGCCGCGACCACACCGGCGGCACGATCGCCGGCGCCATCGTCGGCGGCGTGATCGGCGGCGCGGTCAGCCACGGCAATGGCGGCGCCGTTGTCGGCGGTGCCCTGCTTGGCGGCCTCGCCGGCAACGCGATCTCGCGCGACATTGACTGCGAAGACCGCGACTATGCCGAGCGCTCGTATCGCGACAGCTTCGATGGCCGCGTCGGCGAGCACTATGAATGGCGCCACGATGGCCGCCACGGCTACATCGTCACGACGCGCGAGTATCGCCGTCATGGCCGCCTCTGCCGCGACTTCGAGCAGGTTACCTATCGCCACGGCCGTGAGGTTGTGCGCGAAGGCACCGCCTGCCGCCGTCACGGTGAGTGGGAAATCATCTAACCTCGCCGGTTAGACGAACGAAGGGCCGCGCACCGGATCCGGTGCGCGGCCCTTCTGTTATTCACGCGCTGCGATCAGCGGCCTTTCCACTGTGGCGCCCGCTTCTCGGCGAACGCACGCGGCCCTTCGATCAAATCCTCGCTGCGATACATCGCGGCCACCGCCGGGAAGCCGTTCTGGTTCTTGATCGCGTCGGCCAGGGTCGGCTCTGCGAGACCGCGATACACCGCGTCCTTCGACGCACGCACCGACATCGGCGACGCTTCCATGATCTGCTTCGCCCAGCGACGCGCCCCTTCCATCGCATCCGGCACGACTTCATTGACGAAGCCGAGCGCCTCGCCTTCCTTCGCACTGACGCGACGGCCCGTGAGGATCATGCCGAGCGCGCGTTTGGTACCGATCTCGCGCGGCAGACGATGCACACCACCGGCCAGCGCCGCGAGACCCACGCGCGGCTCCGGCAGCGCAAACACCGCCTTCTCGGACGCGATGATCAGATCGCACGCCAGCGCGATCTCGAACCCGCCACCCATCGCGATACCGTTCACTGCCGCGATCAGCGGCTTGGTGAGGTCGTAGCGCGAGGTCAGACCGGCAAAGCCGCTCGGCGGCATCGCCCCACGCTGGCCCGCTGCCGTCACCTTCAGGTCGTTACCGGCGCTGAACGCACGGTCGCCCGCGCCCGTCACGATGCCGACCCACTGCTCTGGATCGTCGCGGAAATTGTCGAACACCTCCGCCAATTCCATATGCGCGGGGGAGTGAAGCGCGTTCATCACCTCCGGGCGGTTCAGTGTCACGATCGTTAACGGCCCTTCACGATCGACTTTGCAGTACTGGTAATCGGCCATCTTGGGCCCCTCTTCCTGGTTTTCTGGCCGCAGTTGAGCCTCCCACGGCGGTTCCGGCAAGGCTCGGGTAACCATTTCTCTCGTACTTTGTGCCCAGTACGGGACGAGCAGCATGTCTGAACTTTGGACGATCAGCGTCGACGGGCGTATCTACGGGCCTTATTCGCTCGAGCAGATGCGCACGTTTGCAGGTGAAGGGCGCCTTGCCCCAACGTCACTTGTCGCGCGCCCCGACCAACAGAACTTCCGCGACGCGAGCGAAGTCCCGGAGCTCGCCGCCCTCTTCCGCTCCAACCGTCCGCAGGCGCTTGCCGAAGTAATGGAAGAGCCTGCGCCGTCTTTCGGCCGCGAAGCACCGGCCGAGCACGCCGGCGAGATGGCGCACATCGTCATCATGGCCGACATGAAATCGCGTTCGCTCACAGGCCTTGAGGAAGAGATCTTCAATCTCGGTCCCGCCTATACGATCCTGCCGCAGGCGTGGCTCGTGAAGACCAGCCTGCCCGTCAGTCTGATCCGCAACCAGCTGATCCAGAAACTTGGCAAGCTCGACCAGCTGTTCATCGTGGACGCAACGAACGACCGCGCGCTGTGGTTCAACTTCGGCCCCGAAGCCGACACCAAGCTCCGCCGCCTCTGGGCAAAGAACGAAGTTCTGAAGCGCGCCGGCTAGAGCGCAATCGGAAAAGTGCGAAGCGGTTTTCGGACAATTGCGCGACCAGGCAGAGCTAGATCTGCTTCAAGCCGCCCGCAAAGCGTTTGAAGTTCTGCACATAGCCGTGTGACGACATCTTCAGCATCGCCTGCTGCTGCTCGCTGATCTGTTTGATCGCGCGCCCTGGTGCGCCGAGGATCATCGAGCCGTCGGCAAACTCTTTGTTCTCGGCGATCAGCGTGTTGGCGCCGATCAGACAGCCCTTCCCGATGTTGGCGCGGTTGAGGATCGTCGACCCCATGCCGACCAGCGTGCCGTCGCCGATGGTGGCGCCGTGGATGATCACCTTGTGCCCCACCGTCACATCGGCACCGATGTTCACCGGCGCGCCCGGATCGGTATGGATCACCGAATTGTCCTGGACGTTGGAGTTCTCGCCGATGGTGATCCAGTCGTTATCGCCGCGCAGCACCGCCCCGAACCACACGCTCGCATTCTTCAGTAGGCGGACTTTCCCGATCACGATCGCGTTCGGCGCGACCCAGTATTCGCCTTCCGGCGGAAGTTCCGGCGTCATGTCGTTGAGCGCATAAATAGGCATCAGCGTGTGCTTTCCTTGGGCGTTTGCCGGAGTGTGGCAGTGCCTGCGACACAGGGCAAACCATCGCATCGCCCGCTGTCCTTAAAAATTCATGCGTGCGTTTGCGCAAAACCAGTACGCTCAAATCAAGCCGTCTGATTCGTGTCGGGGGTTGATTACGGTGCAGCGTTCATCGTTGCTGTCTATGAAAGACAATGGGTTTCGGCCCTTACCGACGCTCCCGCACACACGCCTCCCCAAGTTTGCCTTCACCACATCGTCAACGTTTCTCACCGTGACCAGGGAGCATCCATGGCCAAGCGTTCAACGCGTCGTAAGTTGCATGACGAGTCCCATCGTGAATCCGCGACTGTCCATTCTCTCTTTCCATCATCCGGCGGTTGGAATCCGCACGGCGAACAAGACGGACCGCGCGACCGCAAATATGTGAAAAATGTTCGGGCGATGAGCCCGACACAGCAAAAGCTGCTGGAAGCCATCGACGAAAAAGCCGTCGTTGTCGCCATTGGCCCCGCCGGCACCGGCAAAACCTATCTTGCCATCGCCAAAGCCGTCGAAGCCCTTGAGGCGGGCCGCATCAGCCGCATCGTCCTCTCACGTCCGGCGGTCGAAGCCGGTGAAAGCCTCGGATTCTTGCCGGGCGCGCTGCAGGACAAACTCGCGCCCTATCTCCGCCCGCTCTACGACGCGCTGACGGAGCGTCTCGGCACCAAGCGTCTCAAAGCGCTGCTGGCCGACGGCATCATCGAGATTGCGCCGGTCGCATTCATGCGCGGCCGCACCCTCAACAACTGCTTCGTGGTGATCGATGAGGCGCAGAACTGCACCTATGTGCAGCTCAAGATGCTCCTCACCCGTCTCGGCTGGCGTTCGACCATGGTGCTGACGGGGGATCCGGATCAGACCGATCTGCTGCCCGGCATCTCCGGCCTCGGCGACATTGCGGTGAAGCTGGAACAGGTATCCGATATCGGCGTGGTGCGTCTCGGCGACGGCGACATCGTTCGCCACCCCTTGGTGGCCGGCATGCTCAACGTGCTCTAGCCCCGGAAGGTCAGCGCAAGATCGAGGATGAACAGACCGATGACGAAGCTCCAGTAGCTGGTGACGGCTGCTGCGAGGAAGAAAGCCACTCTGGAACAGGACTTGGCACGGACCGATGTGGCGGCGTTCTCAAAAAGGACGTTCGGTCCTGCCAACACCATAACCGCGATATAGGCGGTCTTTTCGGCATTGGTCTCCGGCTTGCGCGCTAGGAGCCGATAGGTGTTCGCAACCAGCCCGGACGCCGTAAATCCGGCCGTCACTGCAAACATCACCACCAGCAAGTCTCGAAGAAACATGTCGCCAGTCCCACCAACCGTTGTTGGACAGAGGCATTGCAGAGCCCATGCCCGATTTTTCGGCGACTTTAGCGGCATTCTGTGCCGGTAGGACACAGACCACGGTAAATTTTCGTAAACCAATTAACGGGCGCCGCAGCCCCTGGTGGCGCTGACGCGCGTTGTCCCAATGCAAGACAATGTGACCGGGTGGGCTGCAATGTTGCGCAAGAATCGGTTACCCCGAAACCTGTTTGCCGCAACGCTGCGGCAATACAAGCTCAGGTAACATCAACAAAGCGACTCGGACCGCCTCGGATGGCAATGGCCCAATACGACGACGAAGAACCAATCCGGAAGCGATCCGGCTGGCTCATTCCGCTCGCCGTTTTCGTCGTGACCTT
>DATAHD010000040.1:0-2242 GCA_036263395.1 Rhizomicrobium sp.
GGCGCACGTTGGCGTTCGGCGTGGAAGCACCAGCCTCGGAGGCCAGTGAGAGCAGACTCTCCAGCGTGTCCGAAAGCTGAGAAATCTGGCCGGCGAGGTGGGTTTCGGGTGGGGTTTTAATGGCTTGTAGTGGCATATCCTGGTCCTAGTTGAATAGAACATAGTATGTTTACTAGGTGAAAATGTCGAGTCTGACATGGCAAATAAGTCTATTTTTTGAGAACATAGATAAATCAAAGGGTTGCGCGATCGCGCGCAGGTTTGTGTCACTGGCGTGTCTCTCGCTATCTTGGGTTGCGGGTGGCTTTTGGGGTGGTGCGCATTTGCTGGTGACGGTCGCGACATTCACCGAGGCCTGGGAGGCGCACATGCTGCGCGGCCGTCTGGAAGCCGAAGGTGTGCGGGCGTCGCTCGCCCATGAGCTGCACGTGGCGAATAACTGGCCGATTGCGACTGCGCTGGGCGGTGTGAAGGTTCAGGTCCCGGCCGAAGACGCTCAGCGCGCGTTCGACATCGAAGCAGCATGCGCGGCCGGGCGCTATCGCGATGAACTGCGCCAGACGTTCGGCGATCTCGACGATGTGCATTGCCCCGGCTGCGGCGGGCACGATCTGACGCGCAGCCGATCGTTTGCGCAGCTGCTGCTTCTGCTCATCAGTTCGTATTTCGCGACGATCTTCCCGCTATCGACACAGCTCTATCGCTGCAATGCGTGCGACACGCGCTGGCGAGAGACGCGATAGATCGTGCTCAGGACGCCTGCGCGAGACGCGGGGCCGGAGTTTGTGTGGGAAGCTCCACGACGATGCTGGTCTCGAGCGCTTCGGCGTCTTCTTCCAAGGTGCGGATTTCGCGCTTCAAGTCAGCGACGCGGGATTTGAGTTTGGCGTTTTCTTTTTGCAGCGTGCGGACCTGACGGGTGTTGGCGCTGTCGGCGTCGGCCACGGCTTTGGTGATCGCCTGCACTTCGTCCATGCGGCCGAGGCGGATCAGGGTCGGCAGCATATCGAGTGCGTTCGCGGTGGTCGGTTCGACCTCGTGCGCTTTCCGCAGCAGGCGCAGGCGCAGCTGTTCACGGCGCGGCGGCTGGGCGGCGGCGAGGGTGCGCAGGTAGACGCTGGACTTTGGGCGGCTGTCCACGATGGCACGGCGCAGGCTGGCCCGGTCGAAGGTGCCGTCCACGATCTGCGAAATCATCGGGCCGAGATTGTTTGCCTGGCCCAGCACTTTCGAAACGGGATGGGCGCCGAAGCGGATCGGCAGCAGCGTGGTGTGCGGGGCGACATTCTTGATCGCCGCGATGTGCGGCGCGTCCGGATTGTAAGGATCGTAGAGGACGAAGATGTTCTCGAGCGACGTGATGCCGTGTTCGATGTTATCCCACGCAAAGGACGTCACCGATCTGGTGTGCTTCTCCCAGCGCGTATCGGTCTTCACCTTTGCGGGATTGAACGCGAAAGGCGGCGAGGCGGCGATGGCGGTCTGGGCACCGAAGTAGCTCGCGAAATTGAGCGCCAGGAAGCCGCCCAGGCTGCCGCCGAAGGTGAAGACACGGCGATAGCCGCGCGCGAACTCGGCGACGGCGGCGATGAGGCGCGTGATGTCCTCAACCGGGTTCGGGAAGGCCATCTTGCAAGCGACATCGACGATGCTGAAGGCGAAGTTGTGCTTCTGGTCGAGCTGGCCCAGTTGGCCGAGGCCGGGGCGCGGCGTGCCGTGAAACGAGAAACAGATGACGAGGGCATCGTCGCCGCGCACCGTGGCGGTCGCGAACGCGCGATCGGTGCGAACGAGTTCGCGGCGGATGGGATATGCCGTTTCAGGCGTGGGCGATGTCATGGCGCGAGCCGGTGTTGCGAAGTTGTCAGCCGAAACGATGCGGGACGCTGCTTAAGACTAGGCTAACAAATCCTTGCGGCGGATTTGCGTATCGGACCTCAGGGTGAGCCGCGGCGGCTTCCCCGGCCCCGGACGAAATCTAACAATATTCGATGCAAATTCAGCGTGTTATGGCGGCAACCGGTGCGCTATAGTCCCCGATAGAGGTGTTGTGGAAGCGCGTAATTCCAGCGCAGTCCTCTCCCTCGGACCTCTTCGAACCACTATGTTGCGATCATGAACCAGCACACCTCCCTGAAGCCGAACGCCGTCGTTGAGATCGGTAATGTCCGTATGGGCAATGCCGAGAAACTCGCGATCATTGCGGGGCCTTGCCAGCTCGAGAGCCGCGACCATGCGTTCG
>DATAHD010000041.1:0-2976 GCA_036263395.1 Rhizomicrobium sp.
CGTCGAAGGACATCCTGCGCCGCCTCGACCACAGCGCGATCTTCATCATGATCGCTGGCACCTACACGCCCTTCGCGGCCGGGCGGCTGGGTGACTACGGCATCTGGATTCTCATCGCCAACTGGTGCGCCGCGACGCTAGGCATCGTGATCAAGCTCGTCTACCCACGCCGCTTCGAGATGGTGACGCTCGGCCTTTATCTCGGCATGGGCTGGCTAATCGTTCTCGCGCTGCGTCCGCTCATCGCCAACGTCGCGACGCTGGATCTCTGGTTGCTGCTCGGCGGCGGTCTCGTCTATTCTGCCGGTGTCGCGTTCTACCTGATTGAGCGCATCCCCTATCACAAGGCGATCTGGCACGCGTTTGTGTTGGTCGCGGCCGTGCTGCAGTTCCTCTCCATCGCCTTCGAGTTTGGCCGCGCGTGATTTCCGCCATCATCTTCGATTGCGACGGCGTTCTGGTGGAGAGCGAAGTCCTTGCGCATGAGGTCGAGACCAAGGTGCTGGGCGACATCGGCCTGCACTACGACCGCCGCGAATTCAAAACCCGTTTCATGGGGATGAGCGACACCGCGTTCTGGGAGGCGCTGGAGAAAGACGCGCAGGAACGCCTCGGCCGCTCCATCAAAGACGAAATCCGCGGCCCGATGCACGACATGATGCGTGCCGCCGTGCGCGAACGGCTGACCGAAGTGGCCGGCGCAAAGGCGGCCATCGCATCCGTCACGCATCCCAAGGCTGTCGCGAGCTCCAGCACGAAGCAGGGCCTGGAGATCAAGCTCAAGATGGTCGGCCACTGGGACCACTTCGCGCCGTACATCTATTCCGCCGAGCATGTCGTCCACGCCAAGCCCGCGCCGGACCTCTTCCTGCACGCGGCGCAGGAGCTGAGCGTGCCGCCATCGGAATGCCTCGTCATCGAAGACAGCGTGAACGGCGTGAAAGCCGCACTCGCCGCGAACATGCGCGTCTGGGGCTTTCTCGGCGGCGGCCACATGGACGACGACATGGGCAAGCTCCTCCTCGCCGCCGGCGCCGAACGTCTCGTCAAAGACTGGCCGGAAGCGACCAAGCTGTTTGCCGAGCTTTAGGCGTAGTTGAAGCTCACGCTGATCCGTGCGCCGTTCGCTTTGTTGAGCGGCACTTCGTGGCGCACAAAGCTCTCCCACAGGAGCAATGTGCCCGCTTTCGGTTCGGCGCTCGCGAATGTCTGGTTCTCGCGCTTCGCCTTTGCCCGCTTCGGCGGTGCCGCCATCATCAGCGGCAGCCGCGGATCCTCGAACCGGATTGCCGATGCGCCCTTCGCGATCTGCACATAGTAGGTGCCGCTGATCACCGAATGCGGATGGATATGCGCGCTGTGCATGCCGCCCTTCGGCATCACATTGATCCAGAGGGAGTCGATCGCGAGCTTTGTCCGCTCGAAGTCGAGTGCTTTGGCAAAGTCGCGCACATGCCCAGCGATCATGCGTTCCAACTCATCGAACACGCTCGCCCGTGTCGTGAGATCGTTCAGTGAGGCATATGACGTGTAGCCTTTGTAATCATGCTCGCGCGCCCACCGTTGTCCGGCGCGATCTTCTGCCGCTATGGCGAGACAGGTACGTGCCAGATCGGCATTCAACCTGCGGCCCAATTCCGCGCGATACAGATTGGTTACAAAGAGGCTTTCAATCCGATTCATGTATCTGCTGTAAGCGTGAAGTTGTCCGGCGTCAAAACGGGTAACGGACTTGGAGCGGCCACTTTCGCCCTTTATGACGGGTGTAAATGGCTTCTTTCTTCAACTTGCGGCGCGTCCGCCTGTTTCGCGCCCATTCGCGCCGCTGGCAACGGCGCGGCGTTTTCATGGTTGGTGGTTTGCTTGTGGGCGTGGCGGCGGTGCTGCTTGCGTTCGGGGCCGATGGCGCGCAGCACCTGTTTCGCGAATTTCTGCGCATCGCACCCTATGGCGCCTTCGTTGCAACGCCTCTCGGCTTCGCCTTGTGCACCTGGATTGGCCGCAGGTTCTTTCCCAACACACAGGGCTCCGGCATCCCGCAGGTGATCGTGGCGCGTGCGCTCGACACCGTGGAAGAGCGCAAGGCCTTCGTTGGCCACCGCGTTGCCATCGGAAAAATGGTCCTCACACTGCTGGGCCTGCTGTTCGGCGCATCGACGGGCCGCGAAGGTCCAACTGTGCAGGTCGGCGCTTCGGTCATGGCATGGGTCGGTGGTTTGTCGCCGCGCCTGCAGCCCGGTCTCATTCTTGCCGGCGCATCGGCTGGCGTCGCCGCAGCGTTTAACACGCCGCTCGCGGGTATCGTCTTCGGCATCGAGGAGATGAGCCGCAGCTTCGAGATTCGTACCAGCGGTCTCATCATCGCTGCGGTCATTCTCGCGGGCCTCACGGCACAGGCGGTTCTTGGCAACTATACGTATTTCGGGACCACCCACGCCGTGCTCGATTTCGGCACGGCGTGGATCGTCGTGCCGGTCCTTGGTGTTCTGGGCGGTGTGCTCGGCGGCATTTTCAGCCGCATCCTTATCGCCTTTGCCGACGGTCTGCCCGGTCGTATCGGCGGCTGGATAAAGCGTCACCCCTTTGCATTCGCGGCGATCTGCGGCCTCGGCGTTGCGTTTTGCGGCTATGCGAGCGACGGCGCCGCCTTTGGCACTGGCTACACCAACGCCCGTGGCGCTTTGCACGGCGGTCACGCATTGCCGCTGCTCTTTCTGCCGCTCAAGTTCTTGGCAACGATACTGAGCTCGATCAGCGGCATCGCCGGCGGCATCTTCGCACCATCGCTGTCGATCGGTGCCGGTCTGGGTTCGGACCTCGAAAAGCTGTTTCCGAATGTCGCGCCGGGCTCGCTCGTGCTGATCGGCATGGTGTCGTATTTCACCGGCGTGGTGCGGGCGCCGATCACCGGCTTCGTCATCGTGTCGGAGATGACGGACAACCACGGTCTCGTCGTGCCGCTGATGGCGGCCGCGA
>DATAHD010000042.1:0-1611 GCA_036263395.1 Rhizomicrobium sp.
CAGGAACCCGGCAAGGTAGGACAGCGCAAAGGCGACCAAAAACGACGTGAACGATATGCCGATCAACAGACCGAGGTACTTGGCTCTGTTGCCAACTAGCATTTTGATGGCGATGCGGAGCATGGAGTGGCTGTTGAGTTCGGTGCTGCGTTAGGAGTGCTTGCGGCTCGGGCTGTTATCTGTCGCATCTCCATCGAGCGGCGGCGCTTCGATGAACGCGTCCATCTCCTGGCCCACATAGACCGGCAATGCCGCGCGAGGGAAGTGACCTGCCACTGAACTTTCATCCAGCGGCGATTAGAGCCTCGGCCAATGTTACGCCTTTCGGCGCGGTGAGTGTACCGGCATAGGCGGCCGGCGTTTTGTAGCCAAGCGAGGAATGCGGCCTCGCGGTATTGTAGTCGGCGGTCCAGGCGCCGATGAGTTGACGGGCCTGATCGAGATCGACGAACAGGCTTTCATTGAGAAGCTCGTCACGCATCCGGCCGTTGAAGGATTCGATGTAGCCATTCTGCATCGGCCTGCCAGGCGCGATGTAATGCCATTCCACCTGATGCTCCTTCGTCCACGCCAGGATCGCATTCGAGGTGAATTCGGTACCGTTGTCGCTGACGATCATGTGAGGTCTGCCACGCGTTTCGATGAGAGTGGTCAGCTCGCGGGCGACCCGTTTGCCCGAGATTGAGGTGTCAGGGATCGCCGCCAGGCACTCGCGCGTCACGTCATCCACGATGTTGAGAATGCGGAAGCGCCGGCCAAGGGCGAACTGATCGTGCACGAAGTCTAGCGACCAGCGCGCGTTGATCTTGGCCTCCACCAGGATCGGGGTACGTGTTCCGACCGCTCTCCGCCGGGCCTTGCGCTTGCGAACCGTCAGCCCTTCCTCGCGGTAGAGCCGATAGATGCGGTTAATGCCTGACGGCTCGCCCTGTGCCCTCAGCATGATGAACAGCCGTCGGTAGCCGAACCGGCGCCGCTGGTTGGCGAGGTCGCGCAGACGGGTGCGCAGCTCGGCATCCGGTGGCCGGCGCGAGCGATAGCGGATCATCTTGCGATCGGCAGCAACGAGGGTGCAGGCCCGGCGCTCGCTCATCTGCAGGACATCGCGCAGATGAGCGACAGCCTCGCGCTTGGCGGCGGGCCCTACCATTTTTTTGTCAGAAGCTCCTTCAGCGCCGCCTGGTCCAGCATCGACTCCGCCAGCAGCTTCTTCAGCTTCCGGTTCTCGTCTTCCAGCGCTCGCAATCGCTTGGCCTCCGACACGTCCATGCCGCCGTACTTGGCCTTCCAATTGTACAGCGTGGCTTCCGAGACCCCGTACTTGCGCGCCAGATCGCCGGTCTTCGCCCCAGCTTCATGCTCACGCAGAACCGCAATGATCTGCTCCTCCGAAAACCTCTTCCGCTTCATCCGTCCGCTCCCTCAGAAGAGACCGGACTCTAACGCGCCGCGGAGGAAATCCTCAGTGGCAGGTCACCCATCGGACAAAAAGAGGGCGGAGCATGAAAATATCCAGATCATAAGCGACAGAGATCTTCGGTACTACGAAGAGATAGCCAAAAACATCGGCCGCGCTGCGAAATATCAGTTCCTTGCGGAGTTTCTTGCAGG
>DATAHD010000043.1:0-6562 GCA_036263395.1 Rhizomicrobium sp.
CGCGGGTCGACGCGAAGCTCTCAGCCACCCGCCTTCAGGCGCTTGTTGCAGGCGCTCCAGAACTTCGGCCAGGTCGTTCCCTTCTCGATCTTGCCCGCGGCCTTGGCTTCTTTCCATTCAGCGCCGCACTTTTTCTGCCGCTCGTGCATGGCCTGCATCGCCGCCGATTGCGGCTTCTTTGGCTTGGCGGTCGTCGTCGTGGCTGCGGGCGCGGTTTGTGCCGCCGCGCTCAACGTGATGATCGGAAGCGATGTCGCGATGAGGCCGGCGGCAAGGGCAGCGGCCAGAAGTCGGTTCGGCATGATCCTCTCCCGTTGGTTTTTCAGGCGCTTTGCGGGCTACAACCCGGTCCCCGGATTTAACTACTTATGATTGTGTCGGTAAAGCCTCACAAGGCAAGGACGTCGCCGGGCGGGCCGCGACGTTGCGCTCCGGGTCGGCGACGACTAGGTCTCGACGCCGTCAGCGAGTGACAGCCACAAGCGGGGGCAGGGGGATGGCGCGCAGAACGGCCAAGCGAACGGCGACGGTCGCAAGGACAGCGGCGAGGGCCAAACCTCGACGCAAGGCCGCGGCAAAGGCCAAGGCAGCCAGGCAAGAGCCAATCGATCTCTATTACTGGCCGACGCCGAACGGCTTCAAAGTCTCGATCATGCTCGAAGAGTGCGGGCTGCCCTATACGCTGATCCCGGTGAACATCTCGAAAGGCGAGCAGTTCAATCCGGATTTTCTCAAGATTTCGCCGAACAATCGCATGCCGGCGATTGTCGATCCGCGGGGGCCCGGCAACAGGCCGATATCGATCTTCGAGTCCGGTGCGATCCTGCAATATCTCGGTCGCAAGACCGGAAGGTTCTATCCCGCCGACGAGCGCAGCCGCGTCGAGGTCGATCAGTGGCTGTTCTGGCAGATGGGCGGTCTCGGCCCGATGGCCGGCCAGCTCAATCACTTCAAGCATTATGCGCCGGAGACGCTCGCCTACGCGATCAAGCGTTACGAGGATGAGGTCAATCGCCTCTACGGTGTCATGAACACGCGGCTCGCCGATCGCGATTTCCTGGCGGGGCGTTACTCGGTCGCCGACATGGCGTGCGTCGGCTGGGTCAATCTATGGAAGCGGCAGGGGCAGGACATCGACGACTTCCCGCACCTGAAGCGTTGGCTCGAAACGGTGAAGGCGCGGCCCGCGGTCCAGAAGGGCATGGCGCTCGGCATGGAGCTGCGCCAGGGCATCGATATGAAGGATCCGAAGGTGCAGTCGGTGCTGTTCGGACAGCGCGCCAGAGCTGGCTGACTAAGCGGTTATTCCGGGTAGATGAAGGTGCTTTGCGCCGCCCGGCGCCGCCGCCTCGAGACGACCTCGCGAAGCCCATAGCCGGCGCCAAAGCCAAAAGCGAAAATGGCCGCCAGCTCGAGAATCCCCATGGTGCTCCCCCTACACCCGGTTACCAGCGGTTTTTTCGTACCACACGCATAAGGCGCATACAACCCAACATTGAATGTCGAGCGCCGCAACTCCGTTGCGGAACCTGATTTGCTGCAAAAGTTCCAGGCGGCGGGTTAGCGCTCACAACCGTGACGGGGCGCGGGAAACGTTGGGACTCGCAGCGCGCAGGATTGCGACGGTGGTTAGCCGGCGCTGAACGCGCGCGGTTAGTGAAACCTCACCAGCGCTCATGCCGCCGCGATTTGCCGCGGTGCGACGCCATTTTCGCACATGCGGGTGCCGGGACGGCGGACGCGTTCACAATCGATTCATTGCGACGTTTAAACTGCCATTCAAATTTTCCCTCGAAGATCGCGCCTGTCCGTGAATGCGGACGACAGGGATGCGGCACGGCGGCGCCGATGGGGATCGGTTCGCCGCGCGCCATATAAAACGGGAGGCCGAAATGGCTGACGTGGGACTTGCGGGTGCGTATCGCGCCGAACCGTCGAACGCCGAAGACTGCTTTGCATGCGGCATGATCCATTCGGCCGGCGCGGGCGTCGCCGTCGACCTGGTTCAGGCGCACAAATGGTTCAACATCGCCGCGATGCGCGGTCATAGCGACGCCGCGCGGCTGCGCCGGGAGATCGCCGAGCAGATGAGCGACAGCGAGATCGGGTCGGCGCAGCGCGCCGCGCGCGATTGGCTGCGCGCTCACCCGCAGGCGTCCGCGCCGGTTCGCGAAACGCGCATCGCTGCCTGATGCCGCGCGCGGCGCCTGGCGCCGCGCTGTACTCGGGTTTCAAAGGCCGTTCGACGACACGAATATCGGCCGCCGCGCGCCTTGCTATTGCCCGTCGCGTGAGGCATATCCGCCGAACGCGGAGACGTGGCCGAGTGGCTGAAGGCGGCGGTTTGCTAAACCGTTATACGCTTGTAAAGGCGTATCGAGGGTTCGAATCCCTCCGTCTCCGCCAGACTAACTCCCCAGGACATTTGAAGACGTGTGAGCCCATGCGGGCGCTGCGGCTGCGCGCGCGGATGGGCGTCGCGCGGCCGTATTGCGCACGGCGAGGGGGCGCGGGTCATCGCGCCGGCCGTGTTCGACAGCCGGGCGTCGGTTGCGCCGCGATGAAGCCGGGCGCGTGGGGCCGGAACCGGTCTACTGCTCGGTCGGGCGTTCGGTTGTGACGGTCACCGAGATGGTGTCGTCGCCGCAATCGAGAACGACTCCCGCGCGGCGCATGATCGCTTCGATCGCGAGCGTGGTCCTGCGCCGCGGCTCGGTGTGGCCGAGCTCGAGACGGTTCACCGCGCGCTGGGTCATGCCGAGCTCACGCGCGAGATCGCATTGGCTCCAGCCGAGTGCCGCTCGGCCCATGCGGACGCAGGCGGCGAACTGGAGCCGGTTCCCTTTCGCCGCCAGCGATTGAGATCCTGACGGCCGTTCGAACATCCCGTGCATCGGAGTCTCCGGGTGTGACGTGAGGATGGCATCCCGGCGGCTGTTCGCCGCCGGGACTTCTGTTGTCTGCGATCAGGGATAGAAGTTGCGTTGCACCCGGAAGATGCCGGACCACCAGTGATTGTCGCCGATGGCGGCTCCGGTGAAGGCGCTGTCCTGATTGTTGTACATCGCCTCGACGCTCAGATCGAGATTCGTGACCGGCGTCCAAACCGTCCGCGAGCCGACCTGCCAATACGCCCAGTTGGCCGAGGAGCCGACGGTCGTTCCGGCTGCCGCGCCTTGCAGGACCGCGCTGGCGGCCGCGCTGTACTCGAACCGGCCGTAGGCGCCGTACAGCGACGATCTCCACTGGCTATTCCAGTAGTGCTCGAAGCCGCCGGTCACGCTCCAGCCCTTGGTCAGTTCGACGTTCGTCGGCGACGTCACGACGGCGTCCCAGGCCGGACCCAGGGAGGTGGTGCCGCCCTGAACGGTGGTCTGGGCCTGCGCGGCGTTGCTGGCGATGTAGTCCATCGTGCCTTCGCCGTACTGGAAGCCGGCCATGAAATAGTCGCCCTTGCCGATCATCGGCAGGTTGACCTTCACGCCGGCGCCAACCGCGTAGCCCCACTTGTCGGACGGCTCGGTGTTCGCGGTGCCGAGATTGACCTGGTGAGCCGCTCCCGCGATCTGTGCGCTGCCCCAAGCCTGATCAATGCGGAGGTTGCCGACGAAGTCCGGTGCGGATTGACCGGGAGCGGCGTCGGCCACACCGGCGGCGGTTGCAACGCCCAGACGATGGCCGTTGTTGCTTTCCACCGAGAGCGAAGCCGAAAGGCCGTTACCAAGCTGCGCGGTGTAGGCCCACACTTCGATGCCGCTGCCGCCCAGGTTCGTGCCCCAGAAATTCGTCTGGTTCGAATACTGGCCGTTATCGAAGTCGAAGAACGACGCTGTCTTGCCGACGGTGAAGCCGGCAAACTGGATGAACGCCCATTGATTGTAGAGACGGTTATAGGGCGTCGCACCGACACCGTTGCTGGGATCGCCGAGGCCGTTGGCCGCGTAGCTGGCACCCTGGCTGTTGTCGTCGGTCGCTGCGATGAACATGTAGCTGCGCAGCGTCCCGTACTCGGTCTGCGACCGCGTATCGAGAGTGATCGTCGCGCGGGTACGCCAGTTGTTGTTCGTGTAACCACGCGAATCGTGGTTCGCGAACAGCGGCGTGAACGAGCCCGAGGCATTGACGTCGACCTCGGCGCGCAGATAGCCGCCGATCTTGATGCAGGTATCGGTGCCGGGCATGTAGTAGAACCCGGCGCCGTAGAGCGAGCAGATCTTCACGTACTGTCGCCGCACGGGCGACGCGGCGCGAATTGGCGCGGCGAAACAACGCGATATGTCTTCGCCGCCGCCGCCATGCGATGCGCGCGGGTTTGGCGGCTCGGGATAGACTAGACGCGGCCGTTCGCGCAGACGCTGCGTTTCGACGCGCTCGCGTTGTGCGGCCCGGTGTCGCGGATGCACCTGCTAGGCATGGCGTAGGCGCAATTGAAATTGAGAAAATCGCGGCGCGAATCGCACGCGCAAATGCGTGCGCGCAGGCGAAAGCCTGCGCACACGCGGTGTGCGTGATCAATCGGAAGCGTTGTTCAGCGCCGCAAGTCTGCGGTCACCGTCCCTGCGGCAGGACGATCGCGTCGACGACGTCGGTCGCGCGCGACAGCGTGTCGGCCTGAAGGTGAGCGTAACGTTGCGTCGTTCGCGCGTTGGCGTGGCCGAGCAGGCCCTGCACGACGTAGAGGGATATGCCTTCGTTGACCAGAAAGCTCGCGAAGGAGTGCCGCAGATCGTGCAGCCGCACGTCGCTTAAGCCTGCGCGGTCGCGGATCCGCTTCCAGGGAAACCACAGTGACGGAGACGGGCGGCCCGTTGTTGGTGCCGGGAAGATGAATTCGCTGCCGTCTTCGCGCGGAATGGAGCGCAGCAGGCCAATCGCCGATAGGCTCAGCGAGATCCAGCGCGGCTTTCCCGTTTTCGAGATTGGCACGCGAAGCTTGCGCTCGTCCCACAGGACGTCTTGCCAGCGCGCGTGCGTGATTTCGTTGCGCCGGCCGCCGGTCAACAGCAGCAGCATGATGGCGTTTGCCGCGGTCCTGTTCTCGTCGGCGGCGATGGCGGCGGCGAGGACCTGGACTTCGTCCTTCGTCAGAAACCGATTGCGCTGGATCTCCGGGCCGAGCTCCACGCCGGCCGTCGGATTGAGCGTCACGCCGGGCACGCGCCATTTGATCGCGAGATTGTAGATGTAGCGGATGATGACGAGCACCCGGTTCGACGTGCTGCTCGCGAGCTCCTTGGCCTTCATCCGCGCCAGCGTGTCGACGATGTGTTCGGCCTTGATCTCGTCGAGAGCCATCTTGCCGAGATGGGGCAGCGCGTGGTGTCGCAGTATCGCGTCGTCGGTGCGCCAACTGCGTTTGTAGGTGGCGACGAACGGGATGTAACGCTCGCGCACGAATGCCTCGAGCGTTGGAATTCTGCGCAACTGCTCCCGCTGTTGCTGCGCATCTTCGCCCAGGATTGCGCGCGCGAATACGGTGCGGCCCTTGCGGCGCGCCTGCTCGATGGTGACGATGTCGGCGCGCCCGATTTTAAATTGCCGCTCGCGTCCGCGCTCGTCCCTGAAGCGCTGGTAGAAGGTCTTGCGGCCCGACGCGCGAACCTCGACCAGGAAGCCGCGCTGCTGAGAATCGAAAAAATCGATCTTTTCCGACCCTTCCGGGCAGACTGCGGCGCGGACGAATCTGCTGGTGAGGTCGACGACGGGCACTGCGGAAGTCTCTTTTCAAGTTCGTAGTATATAAAAAGGGACATTGCTTCTCGTGATGACATGTCCCTCGATCAATATCGATCCAAAGTATTTTTTATTCCCGAGTCAACGAACAAATCCGACGCAGCTTCGCGCACGAGAAATCGTTCGCGCGAGATCATGACGACGTCGTTTTGCGATCTTGAAGCGAAGAGCCGCTGAGCGACGTGAACACGTGCGCGTGATGTCGCGCGACGTCGCGGCCGCATTGCGGTGCTTTGCCGTGACCCGCGGCAATGCATTCGACGATGCGCAGCCGCGTCGGACCGGAGGCTGAGCGTGGACGTCTCGAGGCCGAATGGTGCGTCGTTCGACGGGGCAGGTGCGATTGCGGAGCTCTGACTGGAGAGGCTCGGGAGCGTTGCTCCACAGAGCCCTCGTTTAGCCAGCGTCGAGCGCGACCTCCCGTGTCAGCTGCGGGCGTCTAATGACCGCCAGGCCCGGCGTCGGGCCCGGAGCGACTCGATTCGGCCGACACTCCGTGAAACGCCTATTTCTCGGTAACCAGATACCGTTTGCGGTGTATCGATGCCGTGGGTGCAGAGTCGTGTTTATACACGCCAAAGTATAGCGACGGCGGTCAGGCGGCGTCCTCGCCTCCGGATTTCAGAGCCGCACCCGCCGACGATGACATATAACTCGTTGTTATATGAGCATTATTCTTATCGTTCCGATTGCCCCGGAAGCGTCACTTCGGTGCGGCCAAATTGCGTGTTTTTTGCGCAACAGTCGGTCGGAAAGCGTCCCCGGAGGCTGTGGGAAGGGTGCTTCTTCGTTGCTTGGAGGGGGGCAATCGCTAATCTGACACCTGCGA
>DATAHD010000044.1:0-5521 GCA_036263395.1 Rhizomicrobium sp.
CGCACCGGCGCCGAGGTCGTGGCCGGGAAGACCGGCGGCGATGCGGCCGGGCTAGCGTTCGAGGCGCTGGAAAAGGCGCGCGCCAACGGCTCGGACGTGCTGCTGATCGACACCGCGGGACGCCTGCAGAACAAGGCGGGCCTGATGGCCGAGCTGGAGAAAATCGTCCGCGTCATCCGCAAACTTGACGCAACGACTCCCCATGCTGTGCTTCTGGTGCTCGATGCCACCACCGGGCAGAACGCGATCAGCCAGGTTGAAGCGTTCAAAGGCGTGGTGCCGCTGACCGGCCTTGTCATGACCAAGCTGGACGGCACGGCGAAGGGTGGCATCCTGATCGCGCTCGCCGCGAAGTTCGGGCTGCCGATGCACTATATCGGCGTGGGCGAAGGCGAAGACGATCTGCAGGCGTTCAACGCCGAGAATTTCTCCAAGGCTTTGACGGGGGCGGCATGAGCAACGAGAACCAAGCGGTTGCCGCGCATCTGCGGCGCCTGGCGCTCGACCTCGGGCCGCTGATCGTTTTCTTCGCGACCTATCAATACCTTGGCATCTATGCGGCGACCGGCGTGTTCATGGTCGCGATATTCCTGTGCCTCGGGCTCGGCTATTGGCTGGAGCGCAAGCTGTCGCCGATGGCGATCGTCACGGCGGTCATTGTACTGATCTTCGGTGGACTGACGCTCTATCTGCATAACGCGATGTTCATCAAGCTGAAGCCGACGATCATCTACACGATCTTCGGTCTCATCCTGCTCGGCGGTCTCGCGTTCAACCGCTTGTTCATCAAGTACATTTTGGAGATGGGCTTCGAACTCAGCGAAGCCGGGTGGCGGACGCTGACCTGGCGCTGGGGTTTCTTCTTTCTCGCACTTGCGGTCACCAACGAAATCGTGTGGCGCAACTTTGCGGAAAGCACGTGGGTTTCGTTCAAGACGTGGGGTGTCATTCCCTTGATGATCCTGTTCAGCGTCGCGCAGGCGCCGCTGATCACGAAACACAACATCGAAGAAAACAAAGACACCTAGGCTTTTGTTCTGTCGCGCAATTTGTCCGAAAACCGCTTCACACTTTTCGGATTGCACTCTCTAGGACTTTGCGTCAGCGCATCCCGAACAATTCGCCCGGCGGGTTGGCGAACGGCGCGAAAACGGGCTGATCCTTACACTGATCGTAATGTCGGAGCGCCCATAGCGCGCTCGGAAACGCGAGTTCGTTCCATGGGATATCGTCCCAGGCAAAAAGTTTCACCTCGAGACTTTCCGGACCTGCCGAAAATTTTGGCGTTTCCAGGGTCGCGCGATACATCAATTGCACTTGGCTGATATGCGGCACCGCATAAACGGCGAGCAACGCATTGATTTTGATATCGGCTTCTGCTTCTTCGCGCGCTTCGCGGCGCGCACCGTCTTCCGGCGTCTCATGCTCTTCGAGAAAGCCTGCCGGAAGCGTCCAAAAGCCGCGACGTGGATCAATCGCCCGGCGGCACAAAAGAAATTTGTCTTCAAACGTCACGACGGAACCGACGACGATCTTGGGGTTCGTATAATAGATATGGCCGCAGTCACCGCAGACATATCTTTCCATAGTGTCTCCATCCGGAACACTGCGGACGAAGTGCGGCATCGGAGGCGGCGGAATGCGACGTGGCGTTTTATCGGACATGTGCTGAACACCTTGCCGCATCAAGCGGCAGAACAAAAGATTTTCATTTTTGCTGCGTTGCACGCGATCACATGGATGGATAGAAGCCTGTTGTTCACACGCGCGATCTTCGTTTAGAGTTTTGTCAGAGGGGAATGCGTGACGTCACCCGGCGTGTTTCACGGGATTGCGAATTGAACGGCGAAACAAGAACAGCCGAAGATTTTTGATCGAGATACGGGGTGGGGATATGAAGGGTACGCGCAAAGCCAATGGTCATCATTTCGAATTGGCAGAAGCGCCTTCACACCTGATCCGTCGCGTTCAGCAGTTCTACTCCGACCTCTATGCGCGCGAGCCGGGTTCGCGCGAACTCACCAAGCAGCAGTACACGGTGCTCGCCGCGCTCGAGAACAATGAGGGCGTGAGTCAGACGGCGCTCGTCGAGATGACGGGCATCGATCGCTCGACCCTCGCCGAGATGGTGCGCCGGATGCTGGAGCGTGGTCTCCTCAGCCGTGAGCGCACCGAAGACGACATGCGCGCGAACGCGGTCGCCATCACACAAGCGGGACGCAAGTCACTGCGCTCGGCGCGCAGTGCATCGGATCGTGCGGAGCGCGCGCTGCTCGAGACTCTGCCGGCGCCGGAGCGCATGCGCTTCGTGAAGCTGTTGCAGACGGTGGCCGCCGGCGCCGATGCGATCGACGAGGCGCCGAAGACCAACGGCGCGCGCGTGCGCCGCCGCCGGGGCTGAGTTCCACTTCTCTTTAGATACGGATATCGAGCTGCGAGCCCGGGCGCTGGTAGCTGCCATAGGGCTGCGCCTGACCGGTCACAGCTTGGGCCGCGGGTGCCTTGGGCTGGGCGGGCGCCTGCTTGAACAGCATCTCCTCGAAGCCGCCGGTTGCCTCGGTTTTCTTGGCATTCAGGGCGGCCTGGAAGGCGGCGCCGTTGGCCGGCTGCTGCTGGGCCGGACGAACGGCGGCCTGCTGCTGGCTGGCGAGGAGGTTGGCGGCGCTGATCTGCATGCCGCCACCTTGGCAAAACATGGTTTCCGAAAGCTGAACGCAGTGCCCGGGCTCAGATCCGGGCGCGCTGGATCGCGGGGGCGATGACGGTTGCCAGTGCGTCGGGCGTCAGCGGGCCGACGTAGCGCTCGCGGATCACGCCCTGCGCGTCGATGACGTAGGTCTCCGGCACGCCATAGACGCCCCACTCGATCGCGGTGCTGCCGTCGGCGTCGAGACCGATGCGGCTGAAGGGGTTGCCGTACTCCGCGAGGAAGGCGCGCGCGGCGGCGGGCTTGTCCTTGTAGACGAAGCCCCAGAGCTGAATGGATTTGTCTTTCGCGAGTTCGGCGAGCGCCGGTGCTTCCTGACGGCACGGGATGCACCACGACGCCCACACATTGACGATGGTGACGTGGCCGGTGAGATCGGCAGGCGCGAAGCCTTTCGTCTCATCGTCGAGCGCGGCAAGCACGCGCGCCGGAACAGGCTTGCCGATCATCACGGATGGCAAAACATCCGGCGCCGGACCTTTAAGGCTCCAATAGAACACGATCGCGAGCACGACGAAGATCAGGAACGGCGCGATGTAGAGGACGCGCTTCATGGCTTGTCGTTTTCCAACTGTGCGAGGCGTGCCTTGGCACGGCGCCAGGCGCGGACCGTGAGAAGGATCGCGCCGCCGATGC
The DNA here is from genome assembly GCA_036263395.1 of Rhizomicrobium sp. GTDB lineage: Bacteria > Pseudomonadota > Alphaproteobacteria > Micropepsales > Micropepsaceae > Rhizomicrobium. Next base: position 3,344 of record DATAHD010000044.1, read on the forward strand.
CGATGACGCTCGCGGCATAAGCGGGCCATACGTAGGCCCCGTATCCACCCATCGCGAGAAAATCGCTCACGCGGCGCTACCCAACAGCAAGGCGCGGGTGCGGCGTTCGACAATCTCTGTCCGAATACGGACAATCCAGAGCGTGAAGAACAAGGTCGTGAAGCCGAGCGCCATGAAACCGAGCGGCCAGAGGAAGACGGCGGCGATGGCGGGGCCACCGGCGCGCACGATGCTCTCGCCCTGGTGCAGCGTGTTCCACCAGTCGACCGAGAACTCGATGATCGGGAGGTTCACCGCACCGACGAGCGCAAGGATGGCGCAGGCGCGGGCGGCGCGGACTTCATCCTCGATCGCATTCCACAGCGCGATGTAGCCGAGATAGAGAAACAGCAGGACGAGGAACGAGGTCAGGCGCGCATCCCACACCCAATAGGTGCCCCAGGTCGGGCGGCCCCACAGCGATCCGGTGACGAGGCCGAGGGCGGTGAACACGGCGCCGAGCGGGGCGGCGGATTTCGCGGCGACATCGGCGAGCGGATGGCGCCAGACGAGACCGAACAACGAGGCGCCCGCCATCAGGCCGTAGCACATCATCGCCGTCCACACCGACGGCACATGCAGGAACATGATGTGTACCGTCTCGCGCTGGTAACGCTCCGGCGGCACGGTGAGGCCGAGGTAGAGACCGGCGATGAGCGTGATCGCTGCCGTCCCGGCGAGCCACGGCAGCCAGTGGCTGCTGGCGTCCATGAACCGTTTCGGGTTGGCGAATTCGAACATCGAGCGCGCTCTAGGCCGGGCGGGGAGTTGCGACAAGCATCCAGATCAACCTGCGAGATTGAGCCGCACGGCGGCCGCGACAGCGAACGGAGACAGCAGAACCGCTCCCAGCGAGAAGGCGGACAGGAACAAGAGCGCCCCGGCGCCCGATCCTTCGACAGCACCGGCCCCAAAGATGACCACCGGCGCGAGCAGCGGCAAGACCAGAAGCGGCAGGATCAGCCCGCCGCGGCGGATGGAAACCGTGAGCGCCGCCCCGATGGCGCCCAGCGCGCTGACCGCCGGGGTGCCGATGGCGAGCGAAGCGCAGAGGGCCGGGATCGCCTCCGCCGGCAGGCCGAAGAGGACGGCAAGCAGCGGCGACAGGATGGTGAGCGGCAGGCCGGTGGTGGCCCAGTGCGCCGCGATCTTTGCGGCGGCGACGCTTTCGAGCGAGGCAGGACCGAGGGCGATGAGATCGAGGCTGCCGTCGTCGTAGTCGGCCTGGAACAGACGATCGAGCGCGAGGAGCGCGGCGAGCACGGCCGCGATCCAAAGGATGCCGCCGGCGATCTTTGCAAGGAGACGCAGATCGGGACCGACGCCGAGCGGAACGAGCGTGATCACGCTGGCGAAGAACGCGAGCGCGAGCATCGCGCTGCCGCCGGCGCGGAACGCGAGACGCAGATCGCGGAGGAAGATGCTCGCGCTCATGCCGCACCCAATGTGAGGCGCGTGCTGTCGATGCCGAGCGGTTCGTGCGTTGCAAGGATCGCGAGGCCGCCGGTTTTGCAATGCGTGGTGACGAGATCGGCGACAATGGTTTTGCCGCTGGTGTCGAGCGCGGCGAGTGGTTCGTCCATCAGCCAGAGCGGGCGGTTCGACAGCACCAGCCGCGCGAGGGCGAGGCGCTTCTTCTGGCCCATCGAGAGATACTGGCACGGCAGATCGGCAAGGCGCGTGAGGCCGACGCGGTCAAGGGCGGCGACGATGGCGGATGCGCTCGCACCGCTCGCGTAGAACGATGCAAAGAATGCGAGCGTTTCGCGCACCGTCATCTGCGGCTTGGCGGCGTCGAGATGGCCAAGCCAGCCGATGCACTTGCCGCGATCTTCGGCGTCTGCGATCTCCGCATCGTTCGTGCGCGCGATGAGCGTTCCCGCGGCCGGCGTGAGGAAGCCCGCGATCATGCGCAGCAGCGACGACTTGCCAGCACCGTTTGCGCCTTCGAGCGACAACGCCTGACCGCGTTCGACCGCAAAGCTCAGGTCGCGAAAGACCAGCCGCCCGCCGCGCAGGCAGGTGAGGTTCGTCGCGGTGAGCGATTGTAGGTTCATCCAGAAACAGTTCGGCCCTGCCGGGCGAAGCACCCGCTGCAGGGCCGAAGATACACGCACATCAGCCGGCGATATATTGCGC
>DATAHD010000045.1:0-5964 GCA_036263395.1 Rhizomicrobium sp.
CCGCCCGAGTATCCGCAATTCTTCGCCAAGGCACAGGGCGCACATCTCTGGGACGTCGACGGCAACGAATACGTCGACTTCATGTGCGGCTACGGCCCCAACCTGCTGGGATACTGCAACCCGAAGATCGACGCCGCCGCCCGCGCCCAGGCCGAACGCGGCGATGCGATGACCGGCCCCGGTGCCGCGCTGGTGGAGTTTGCGGAGAAGTTCGTCGCCACCATCAATCACGCCAGCTGGGCGATGTTCTGCAAGAACGGCACCGACGCGACCACGATGGCGATCATGACCGCCCGCGCCTACACTAAGAAGCGCAAGATCCTCGTCGCAAAGGGCGCCTATCACGGTGCCGCGCCATGGTGCACGCCCAACCCCACCGGCGTCGTGCCGGAGGATCGCGCCCACATCCTCACGTACACCTATAACGACGTGTCGAGCCTCGAGGCTGCCGTCATCGCCGCCGGTGACGATCTCGCCGGCATCATCGCCTCACCGTTCAAGCACGACGCTTTCGTTGATCAGCAGATGCCGGTCCTCGAATATGCCAAGCGCGCCCGCGCAATCTGCGACGAACGCGACGCCCTCCTGATCGTCGACGACGTCCGCGCCGGCTTCCGCATGGCGCGCGATTGCAGCTGGTCGCTCGTCGGCGTCGATCCCGACCTGTCGTGCTGGGGCAAGGGCATCGCCAACGGCTATCCCATCTCCGCCCTCGCGGGCAGCGAGAAGGCGCGCACCGCCGCCGGTTCGATCTACGTCACCGGCTCCTTCTGGTTCGCCGCCGTGCCGATGGCCGCCGGTGTCGCGACCTTGGGCGAGATCGCGTCCAGCGATTACCTCGAAAAGACCACGCGCCTCGCCACCGACTTCCGCCGAGGGCTCGACGAAGCGGCGGCGCGCCACGGCTTCGGCCTGCGCCAGACCGGCCCGGCTCAGATGCCGCTGATCCTGTTCGAAGACGATCCCGACTATCGCATCGGCTATGGCTGGTGCGCGGAGATGGTGAAGCGCGGCATCTACTTCCACCCGTGGCACAACATGTTCTTCTGCAACGCGATGACCGACGCCGACATTGCGCTCGCGGTCGAAACCGCCGATGCCGCGTTCAAGGCCCTGAAAGCAAACAAGCCGGCGCTGGAACCCCACGCCGGCCTGCTCGCGATGCTGGACGGACGCCGCTGACGTCCGCAGCCGGGTGAAGCGATCCGCTCCACCCGGCTACTCATTTCTCAGAAGTGATAATTGACCTCGCCGCCCCATGTGCGCGGTTGCCCCATGATGCCCTGGTAGTAACCCAGGAAGCTCAGGTCGAAGATATCGATGAAGTACTTCTGATTGGTCAGGTTGCGGACATACCCCGCAACTTCCCACTGATCGTCATCGAACGAATAGCCCACGCGCGCATTCTCCAGCCAATACGGCCGCTGGGTCAGGAACGGACTGTTCGCGATATCGAAGTTCTGGTGGCTCTTGAAGTTCGCCGACAGCTGGAAGTCCAGCGTGTCTTCGCCGATCGGCAATTTGTAATCCGCCAAAGTCGATGCGGTGACATGGGGCGACAGCGGCAGCTGGTGGCCATGATAACCCGGTCCTGCCGGAGTCGAATCATCCGAGTCGATCTTCGCCTGCAGCAAACCGATCTCTGCCTTCAGCGTTAGCTCATCGGTTGGCTTCGCGATTGCTTCGAGGTCCGCGCCCATCATGTGTGCCTTGCGCGCATTGGTCAGGATGTTGACTGCCAGCAATGGCGACAACGGCAGCAGGATGAACACCTGCTCATCCCGGTAATCGTTGTAGAAGACCGAGGCGTTCAGCTGCAGCCGGTCGTCCATCAGGTTCGACTTGAAGCCCGCTTCATACGCCGTCACCTGCTCCGGCTTGATCGGCGCCAGCTGCGCCGACACCTGAACGGGATCGGGGTTGGAGTTCAGGAAGCTGCCATTGAAGCCACCGCTCTTGAAGCCGGTCGAAACGCTGGCATAGGCCATGACGTCATCGTCGATCTGATAGTTCGCAGCGACGCGCCAGTTGAACGACGAGTTCGCCAAATGCCGCGTGAACGTGTCACCCGGCGGCGGGAGGGTCGGCGTGATCGGCGGGAAGTTGTCCATACCGCCGCTCTGGAACGACGTGCCGCCCGACCACACAAAGCTCTTGGTCTCGCCGGTGTATCGCGCACCGAGTGTGATCTTCAGAGCATCGGTAATGTCGAACGTATCCTGTCCGAACAGCGCCATGGACGCGGTGTCCTGATGGTTCTGATCGGTCACGATCTCAGCCACACCGTCCGCAGTGCCGGGACCGCCGAAGAACGTATCGCCATCCAAGAGGATGAATAGCGGCTGGTTCTGGTTCAGGCTCTCGTTCAGGTAATAGGCGCCGAGTAGCATGTTGTTGTGATCGGTCACCCAGTTCGCCCGCAGCTCTTGCGTGAAGACATCGCTGCGCACGCCGAAATTGATCTCGATCAGCCGGTTCGGCGACGCATCGGTGTCTTCGGGATGCAGCTTGTCGCTGTGCTCATAGGCGGTCAGCGAAACAAAGCTCCATTCGCCCATCGCATAGTCGCCGCGCAGCGACGTGCCATAGTTATGAACCTGCAGATGCTCCTGCCGGTTATACGCGCCGCCCCAGAAATTCGCCGGCGTGCCGTAGCCATAGAGGTCGGTGCAACCGCCCGTCCCGGCCAGCACGACCTTCGGATCGCTGCACGCCGGTCCACCGAGCGCGCCCAGATGGCGATACTCCGCCGGCCGGTTCGCCACCGAACCGCCATGTACGCTCAGCAGGAAGCTCAGATCTTCCGTTGGTTTCCACTGCAATTGCGCTCGGCCGGCGATGTTGTTCGTGCCGTTCTCCAGACCGCCGGTGAACGTGTTGCGCGTATAGCCGGATGAGCCGTTCTTCACGATCGACACACGGCCGTTCAGCCCATCGGCAATCGGCCCACCGATGGCGCCCTCCAGCTGGTACGTGCCGAACGCGCCGTACTCACCGTGAAGGTTTCCGGTCAGTTCATCGGTCGGTTTGGCCGCAATGAAGTTGATCGCGCCGCCACTGGTGTTGCGCCCATAGAGCGTGCCCTGCGGCCCTTTCAGGATTTCGATGCGGTCGAGATCGAACGCCTGGAACGTCTGCGACGCCGGTGAGCTCAGATACACCTCGTCGATATAGACGCCATTCGGGCCGGCATTGTTGGTATCGTAGTCGTTCAGACCCACACCGCGGATCGTGATGATCGGCTGGTTGCCGTTGCCGGCGGGCAGGGCGATCGCAACGTTCGGCGCGAACTGGCTGAGATCGGTCGATGACTTGATGCCAAGGTCGGAGATGGTCTTCGCCGTAATCGCCTGAATGGAAATCGGGACTTTCTGCACATCCTCAACGCGCTTTTGCGCGGTGACGATCACGGTCTCGATTTGTGCCGAGGCATCTGCCGCCCAAAGCAGCGGAATGGCGCAACAACCGGCAAGAAAAATGCGTGAAAGAGTCATGTGGCCCCCGCTCCTGTTCACGAATAGAGAGAAGGATAGCTATAGCTACCGAACAGGCAAGTGACTTTTCCGCATCGGATCGGCGAAAGACGCACGATAGAGTGCGACCATGTAGGAAATTTCAGCTGTGATGCGATCGGCATCCAGCTCCGGCTGATCCATCACCAGTTCGGTCGATGCGTACATCACTTCGACCGACAGCGTTGCGGCCAGTCGTAGCGAGTGTGCATCGCTCTTGGGGAACGCCGCTTTCATGCGCTTGAACAGCCGTTCGGCCACCGCTTCGCGCGACTTGATACGCACCGCGCTCAGCGTCGGTACGGCACGCAGCGCCCGCATCACCCAATCGCCGCCGGGAAATTCGCGCGTGATCCGATTGACGGTGTCCTGAATCTGCTTGTTCTTCGCAGCCTCTTCTTCGACTGTCCCGAACGTGTCATGCGCCTGTTCGATATGGGCGAATACGGCATCGTCCTGCTTCTGCATCAGGCGATGGCCGAGTTCCTTCAACAGCGCGTATTTGTTGGGAAAATAGCGATACAGTGCCGGCGGCGTGATCTTCGCGCGCTGGCAAACAAGATTGGTGGACAACCGTTCGACGCCCACTTCTTCCAGAAGCTTGCCCGTCACCTCCAGGATCATGTCGTAGGTCGCGAGGGAACGGCGCTGCAGCGGCTTGGCCTTGGTCTCCAGCGCGATCTTCTTCACTGCGCGCTTGGCGGGCTTGCGTGTTGTCGTCGCTGGCTTTGCGCGGCGTGCCATGAATCGAAGTCCCGGTATGCCGTTCTTCTTTAGCAGGGCTCCGCCGCGAAATGGAAAGAGGGTGCGATCGCATGCGGCGATCGCACCCTCCCGGAACTCAAACGTCGGTCAGGATCAGCGGCGGCCCTGGCCGTCGTCGACGCGCAGCACCGTGCCCGTCACCGCGTCGGACGCCGGCGACACAAGATAGAGCAGGGTGGAGTCCAGCTGCGCCGGATTGCCGATCCGCTGACGCGGGAAGCCACGCGTGATGTCGCCGATCCGCTGCAGCATTCCGTCCATCATCTCCGACGAGAACGCACCCGGTGCGATGCCGTTGACGTTGATATTGAACTTCGCCCACTCGACGGCCAGCGCTTCGGTCGCGCGCACCACGCCCGCCTTGGTCACGGAGTACAGTGCCGCACCGCCACCGCTGTAGTCATACGCCGCAATCGACGCGATGTTCACAATGCGCCCCGGCTGCTTCAGGTCCATCAACCGTCGCGCCACTTCGCACGACAGGATGAACGGCGCCCGCAGATTCACGTCCAGCACCTGATCGATGAGTTCCAGGCTCATCTTGGTGGCGCGCTGCGCGTCCGGGATGCCGGCGTTGTTGATCAGGATGCTGACCGGCCCCAGCGCGGCTTCGACCGCCGGCACAATGGCCTTCAACTGCGCCGCATCGGCGACGTCCAGCGCGAACGCCTTGGCCGTGCCGCCGGCCTTTGTGATGTCGGCCACGACGGCGTCCAGCTTGTCGGTCCGGCGGGCCGCCAGCGCCACCTTGGCGCCACACGCCGCCAGCACCTTGGCGAAGCGCAGGCCAAGGCCCGACGACGCCCCGGTCACCAGGGCGGTCTGGCCCTTTAAATCGACCGAAACATTCGGCATTGGATAATCGGACATGATGGTTTCTCCCCGTTGGAAATCTGGTTCCCGCAACTCTGTGCCGGTCCTTGGCAGCCTCGTCAACGTTGTGACAAATGCCTGAAACTCCAGTGACAAACGCAATACAGTTTGAGCGGGGAAGGGCGTCGGCTAGTATCGCGCCGCGCCGGCTTGGGGCCTATTCGGGCTGGCGCCCATGACCCCTGCTGTCGAACAGAAGTCCTTGATGTCCCTTGCGGAGCTCTTGCTCAAAAATCACCTGCTCTCCGCGGAGTCCCTCGCGCGGGCCCAGCTCGTCTGTGACGAGACCGGCGACCGCCTGCACGCCGTCATCACCCGCCTCGGCCTCGTCTCGGAACATGCGCTGGCCCAGATGCTGTGCACCGAGTTCGGCTACCCCCTCGCGACCGCCTTTCCGGCCGAACCGGTTGGCACCGAAGTCCTCTCCGACCGTTTCCTGCGCGACAGCAAGGCTGTCCCGATCAGCATCGACGACCAGTCGATCGAGGTCGCCTTCGCCGACCCCAGCGATCCGTTCGCGGTCGAGGCAATCGCCTTCGCGACCAACCGCGCGATCAAACCGCTCGTCGGCCGTGGCAGCGACGTCGAAGCCGCGCTCGACCGTCTCTACCGCGTCGATCAGACGGATACCTCCGATGGCGGCGACATCCTCGCCGACGAAGAAGATCTCGAACGCCTGAAAGACTTCGCGAGTGATGCGCCGGTCGTGCGTGCCGTCAATCTCCTCATCGCCCGTGCTGTCGACTCCCGCGCCTCCGATATTCACATCGAACCGACCGAAGACAGTGTGAAGGTCCGCTTCCGCATCGACGGC
>DATAHD010000046.1:0-2956 GCA_036263395.1 Rhizomicrobium sp.
GACCTCACCAACTTCGGGCATGTGCCGATGTGCGACCGGGCGGCGTGGCGGCTCTTCGGGATCTCCATGGCGGGATATAATGCCCTGATCTCTTTGGGCACTGCGGCACTGGCCGCCTTTGCCCTCAGCAAGAGGACGGCATGACGAAGCCTCGCAAGTCGCGGCCGGAAGCGCCTGGCACGCCCAAGCGTGACGACATCGAGGCGATGATCCGGGTCGATCATGCCGGCGAGTATGGCGCGGTGCGGATCTACGAAGGTCAGCTTGCGGTGCTGGGCGCGCGCGGCGGTGCGTCGGTGGACGCGATCCGGCACATGGCGGAGCAGGAGCAGCATCACCTCAAGACGTTCGATGCCCTGATCAATGAGCGCAAGGTGCGGCCGACGGCGCTGGAGCCAGTCTGGCGCGTGGCCGGGTTTGCACTGGGCGCGGCAACAGCGCTGCTGGGCGAGAAGGCGGCGATGGCCTGCACCGCCGCAGTCGAAGAGGTGATCGACGAGCACTACGCCAGCCAGGTCGAGCGGCTGGGTGAAGCCGATCCGGCGCTGAAGGCGACGGTGGAAGAATTTCGGGCCGATGAAGTGGCTCACAAGAACGAGGCATTGGCGCGCGGTGCCGAGCAGGCGCCGGCCTATCCGCTGCTGAGCGAGAGCATCAAGGCCGGCGTGCGGCTCGCCATCAAGTTGAGCGAGCGGATATGAGCACCGACATCGATCGCCATACGCTGATCGCCAGGGCATCCAATCCGCGGCCGGTGACGATGGCCGACGCGGTGGCGCTGTCGCAACTGCTGGCGGCGGCGTTCGCGACCGATCCGGTGATGGACTACATCGCGCGGCCGGGACCGCGGCGGGCGGAAGGCCTGCGCCAGTTCTTCTATTGGCTGCTGACCATCCGCGCGATCCCGTTCGGCGAGGTGTGGATGAGCGACGATGCGAGTGCCTGCGCCGTGTGGCTGCCGCCGGATGCACCGGCGAGTCCGGGCGGACTGCTGGAGCAGCTGAAGCTGGTGCCGATGTTCATCCGGCTGTGCGGTTTCCCGCGCCTTGGCCGCGGTTCGGCGATGGCGGATGCGATGGAGAAGAACCATCCGCACGATCCGCATTACTATCTGGCGTTCGTCGCGGTGGCGCCGCGGCTGCAGGGCAACGGGCTTGGCGGCGCGATCCTGGAAGCCACGCTGAAGCGTGTCGATGAACGGCACAGCGCGGCGTATCTCGAGAACTCCAACCCGAAGAATACGCGTCTCTATGAGCGCTGCGGATTCGTGACCCGCAAGAACATCTCGCCGGCGGGTGCACCGCCGCTGCTTGCCATGTGGCGGACGGCCCGGAACTAGGGTTCGAGTTCGCTATCCCAATACAGATAGTCGGCCCAGCTTTCGTGCAGGTAGTTGGGCGGGAAGGCACGGCCGTGGTTGCGCAGCTCCGTCACCGTCGGGCGATGCGGGGCGATGCGCGGGTGCATGTTGATGTGATGCGGCATGCGTCCGCCCTTGAGCAGATTGCACGGCGCGCAGGCGGTGATGACGTTTTCCCATGTCGTGCGGCCGCCGCGGCTGCGCGGAATAACGTGGTCGAAGGTCAGATCGCTACGGTCGCCGCAATACTGACACTCGAACCGGTCGCGCAGGAAGACGTTGAACCGCGTGAAGGCGGGATTGCGTGCTGGCTTCACATAGGTCTTGAGCGACACGACGCTCGGAATGCGCATCTCGAAGGATGGCGAGCGAACGGCGCGGTCGTATTCGGCGAGGATATGCACGCGGTCAAGGAACACCGCCTTGATCGCATCCTGCCAGGACCATAAGGACAGCGGATAGTAACTCAACGGGCGATGATCCGCGTTGAGCACCAAGGCCGGGCAATTGTCGGGGACACGCTCGGCGGCTAGCACGACTGAACTCCTTTGACCGTCACTCCTTTAGAGACAGTTGGAACTTAGCCGCAGATCGGCCCGCCGCCAACCGGGGCCGAGCTTATGTGATTCGGTGTGACGGCAAGACGACAGCCGGAAAGAAAACCCGGCTGTCGCCGACTGCCTAGATCAGGAAGTCGCCGCTGCCCGGCACGTGCGAGCCGCTGACCGAAATGCTGAAATCAGCAGTGCCGTCGCCGTTGATATCCACATTGACCAGGCTGCCGCCGAGAAACGCGGTGACTTGCAGTTCGCCCGCCGTGTGGGAGAACGCAGAGTTCCCGATATAATGCAGCACCTGGTTGGACGAATCTTCCAAGCCGGTGAGATCGATTCTGTCGTGGGACGAGAAATCGGTGATGCCATCGCGGTTGTTCGCCGGACTGTCGGAGATCGCGTCGAAGACGAAGATGTCTTTGCCGCCGCCGCCGGTGAGCGTGTCCGCGCCCGCACCGCCAATCAGTTTGTCCTTACCGCCGCCGCCTTCGAGCGTGTCGTTGCCGGCCTGCCCGTCGAGACGGTTGTTGCCGCCATCGCCGGTGAGTAGGTCGCCGACCTGGCTGCCGACGACGTTCTCGACCGAGAGGATGAACTCGCGCGCGCCGTCGCTGAACTCCGCGAACCCCTTCTTCAGGTCCACATGCACGCCTTCATCGGCGCTGTAAGCGTAGCTGAGCGTGTCCTTGCCGTTGCCGCCGTCGTAGTCATCGAGGCCGGGCCCGCCGATCAGCGTGTCGTTGCCATCGCCGCCCATCAGGGTGTCGTTGCCGTCGCCGCCATTCAGCGTGTTGTCGCCGGTGGTGCCGAACAGCACGTCGTCAAACGCCGTGCCGGTCTGGTTCTTTGGCCCTCCAGCGGCGAAGGTGAAGTCGGCCGCGGTGAGATCGTTGATGTCGACATCGGCGATCCGCATGACGTGATCGAAGCCGTTGTAATAGGCGTTGAACGTCGCATCGCCGTGATTGTCGGTGTAGAGCAGATCCTGAACCTGCGTGAAGTCGGTGATGCCCCAGGCGGAGACATCGATCTTGTCCTGGCC
>DATAHD010000047.1:0-7334 GCA_036263395.1 Rhizomicrobium sp.
CATGGCGCCGAAAATCAACCCGCTGAAGCTGAACCCACTCCAGCTCCGCACCTTAACCTTGCTCCAGGCCATCGCCAGGATTCCGAGCGCGTCCCAGCAGGGCGCCAACGGCGAAGTCACCATCATGCAGTTCCCGCAGGCACACGGCGACCACTTCCACCTCGGCGATGCCGTGGTGTCAGGCAAGGACGCGACCGGTCTCTATAATGAGGCGGTGTGGAACGCCCTCACCCGCAAAGGCATCGCCCGCGCCGAGTGGCCGCACCAGATCACGCTGACCGCGGATGGCGTCACCTACGACACCGGCCTCAGCGACGAAATCCTGCACCGCTCGGGGCATTAAACCACCCATACCCAAAGCCGTCATGGCCGGTCGACCCGAAGCGCAGCGTAGGGCGTACCGGCCACCCATTGCCTCAATCTCTGATGGCGAGACTCGACGGTAAGTATCGAGGCAATGGATGGCCGGGATGGCTTCCGCTTCGCTCCAGCTCACCCGGCCATGACGACGTTTTGGTAAGTGGGATAAACCTCAATCCATCTTCGTCATCGTCGCGAGTTTCGCGTCTTTGCAATTGAACAGCGCGCGTCCTTCCGCCGAGGCGAAAAACGCATCCAGCTCCGCTTTGTCCGCCGTGATCGTCGCGTCGCCGAACGCGCCCGATCCCACCGTGCCCGTAATCTTGTGCGCGTTGATCGCCGCCTTCGTCTTGTCTTCGTCCATCAGGCACAGCGTCAGATGCCGCGCGTCGTCCAGCCGATAGAACACCGGCATCGTGCCCGGCGGCATCTCGTCGGTATCGTTCTTGTCCTTGTCCACCGCCAGCAGCGTCGCGTTCATGTAGTGCGCATTGCCGATCCGCGTGGTCGTCGTCTTCGCCGCCATGACGTCGCCGTCCTTGCTGTGCGCCGAAACGATCACCACCAGCAGCGTGCCGTCTGTCCGCGGCACGAAGTGGAAATAGGCCTGGTTCTCCCCGGGATCGCTTTGGCTCATCGTGGCCTTCCAGAGCCCGGCGAGCGCCGGATCGGGCTTTTCGGGCGTGCCCACCGGATGGGTGGTAACCGGCGGAAAACAGGCGGCGAGCGCCAGCGTGCAGCAAAGGGCCGCGGCCCGGCCAGTGATACGGATCAATATCCCCTCCATCGAATACGCTAAGCATCGCGCCCGGATTCCGGCGGAACGAGGGCTGCGGCTGGACTGGATTATGATGCGCCCTATAGTCCGCCCGCGAGAACGGCCAAAAGCGACATGAACCCGAAAAAGCGCCGCCGATTGATGTTCGCAGTCGCGCTTGTCGCGGCCGCCGGCGGCGGCACCGCGCTGGTTCTGACCGCGCTCAAGGACAACGTCCTGTATTTCTACAGCCCGTCCGACGTGAAGGCGAAGCATGTCGAGCCCGGCCGCAACTTCCGTATCGGTGGCCTGGTGCAGACCAGCAGCGTCAAACACGGCAAGGGCGCCGATGTTCGCTTCGTCGTCACAGACGGAAAGACCGACATTCCGGTGGAGTTCAATGGCGTCCTTCCGGCGCTGTTCCGTGAAGGGCAGGGCGTCGTCGCCCTCGGTGCACTTAACGACAGCGGCACCTTCGATGCCACCGAAGTGCTCGCCAAGCACGACGAGAAATACATGCCGCCCGAAGTCGTGGACGCGTTGAAGCGCTCCGGCCGCTGGAACGAGGGTTCATGAGCGGCGAGATCGGCCAGATCGCGCTCTGCTTCGCGCTCGCGCTCGCGTTCGTTGAAGCCGCGACCGGCCTCCTCGGTGGGCAGCCGGGCGGTGGCTCCGCCCGGCCGATCGCCAGCGCCGCGGCGCTCGGTGTGTTCGTGTTCGTGGTGCTCGCGTTCGGTGCGCTCGAAGTCGCGTTTATCACGTCGGACTTCAGCATCACGACTGTCGCCAACAACTCGCACACCTTGAAGCCGCTGCTCTACAAGATCACCGGCGTGTGGGGAAACCACGAGGGCTCAATGCTCCTCTGGGTCCTCGTGCTCGCGGTCTATTCCGCGGTGATGGCCTTCGCACAGCGCGGCAGCGCCCGTCTGACCAGCGCCGCGCTCGGTGTGCAGGGCCTGCTCACCGCCGCGTTTCTTCTCTTCATCCTCTTCACCTCCAACCCGTTTCTCCGTCTCGATCCGCCGCCCTTCGAAGGCGCCGGTCTCAACCCGCTGCTGCAGGATCCGGGTCTCGCCTTCCATCCGCCCATGCTCTACGCGGGCTACGTCGGTCTCTCGGCGGCGTTCGCCTATGCCGCTGCTGCGCTCATCACCAACGAAGCCGATGCCGGTTGGGCGCGTGCTGCGCGGCCGTTCATGCTTTCGGCATGGATCGCGCTGACCCTTGGCATCACGCTCGGCAGCTGGTGGGCCTACTACGAGCTCGGCTGGGGCGGCTTCTGGTTCTGGGATCCGGTGGAGAACGCCTCGCTGATGCCGTGGCTCGTCGGCACGGCGCTACTGCATTCCGCCCTCGCGACCGAACGCACCGGCGCTTTCCGCGTCTGGACATTGCTGCTCGCGATCACGGCCTTTTCGCTCAGCCTTGTCGGCACCTTCCTGGTTCGCTCCGGCATCATCTCGTCGGTGCATTCGTTCGCCAGCGATCCGACGCGCGGCGTTTTCATTCTCGTCATGCTGGGCGCGGCCATCGGTGGCGCGCTCGCGCTCTTCGCCTGGCGCGCGCCGCAGCTAGAGGGCGGTACCGCCTTCGCACCGGCCAGCCGCGAGACCGCGCTGCTGGTGAACAACGTCCTTCTCGCCACAGCGGCCGGCACGGTGTTCATCGGCACCCTCTATCCGCTCATCCTCGACGCCCTCACCGGCACGAAGATTTCTGTCGGCCCACCGTACTTCTCGATGACCTTCGCGCCGATCTTCGTTGTGCTCATGCTGCTGATGCCGCTCGGCCCACAGCTCGGTTGGAAGCGCGGTGACATCGAACTGGCGTTGCGCAATCTCTGGCCCGCCGCGGCCGCCGCAGGCGTGGCTCTCATCACCGTCATTGCCATCGTTGCGCCTGGCGCCGTGATCGCGGGCCTCGCGTTCGCGCTCGCCGCCTGGGTGATCACCAGCAGCATCGTCGATGCGCTCGCTCGCCGCCGTGCCCGCGCTTGGAACGCCGCCGCACTTGCCGTTGTTCTTGCGCATGCCGGCCTTGGCGTGACGTTGATGGGCGTCGCCGGCACCACGATCTGGCGCGCGCAGGCGCTCGACGTTCTCGCCCCCGGCCAAACGATGCAGGTCGGCCCTTACACCTTGCGCTTCGATGGTGTGACCAAAGTCGAAGGCCCGAACTACGACGCCTATCACGCCGAAATCGGCCTGCTCTCCGGCGGCAGCGAAATTGCGCATCTCAATCCGGAGCAGCGCCAGTTTGCCGCCGAAGGCCAGCAGACGGCGGAAACTGCCATCCGCACCACCGGCTTCTCCGATCTCTACGTCGCGCTCGGCGACGATCGCGGTAACGGCCGCTGGACGGTGCGCGCCTATTACAATCCGCTCGCGCCGTTCATCTGGTTCGGCGGCATCATCATGGCGATCGGCGGTGCTGCGAGTCTGTTCGGCCGTCTGCGCCGTGCCCCGCGCATCGTTCCCGACGCCGCAACGGTGTCGCCGTGATCGCGCGCGTCGCGTCGCTTCTCGTCGCGCTGCAACTCATCTTCGTGCCGTCGCTTGCCTTCGCCGCGATGGCAGACAACGAACGTCTCGCCGATCCCGCGCTCGAAGCCCGCGCCGTCGCGCTGCAGAAGGAACTTCGCTGTCTCGTCTGTCAGGGCCAGTCGATCGACGAATCAAACGCACCGCTCGCCGCTGACTTACGCCGTCTCATCCGCTCGCACATCGCCGCAGGCGAGAGCGATGATCAGGTGAAGGACTATCTCGTCGCGCGCTATGGCGATTTCATCTTGATGAAACCGCCGCTGCAGCGTGATACGGTGGCGTTGTGGTTTGGGCCGGCGGCGCTTTTGCTGCTCGGAACTGGAATTGCCACAATTGTGATCTATCGGGCGTCGAAACGGCCGGAGTGACGGCTTAAGTACGCTCCAGGATCACGAAAGCGCGACGTGAGAGCGCGCAGAACCAACATTGCGGTTCTTTAACCTCTCAGAGAGAATTACGAAAGAAACGTGGCGTAACTGGAAGACAATAGCGGCCCGGTCCCATGGGGGACTGCTGCTAAGCCCCGAATACCAAAGGAGAAATTGATGAACGACGTGAAGGTCTTGATCCAGCGGCACAAGCGGCTGCTCGCGGCGGGGGCTGCTGCGGGTATCGTCTTGTTCGGTCTGGGCGCCTTCGCACTCGTCCCGCACAGCGGGCAGGTGCAGAAGTTGGACGCGGTAACGGCTACCGGCGAGCAGCCGATCCAGATGGCCTCCCTCGACGACAGCAAAGCCCCGCGCCTGCTCGAAAACGGCGCGCCGTTCAGCTTTGCCGACCTTGTCGAGCGCGTCAGCCCGGCGGTCGTGACCATCAACGTCGAGGAGGAGGTCAAATCCCCCGACGCCAGCCAGCTTCAGGGCCTGCCGCCGCAGTTCCGCCAGTTCTTCGGCGATCCCAATGGCGGCGGTGGCCAGGCACAGCCGCGCCGCGCCACCTCCGTCGGTTCCGGCTTCATCGTCAGCAAGGACGGCCTCGTCGTCACCAACAACCACGTCGTCGATGGCGCCAAGAAAATCACCGTGAAACTGCCGGACGGCCGTTCGTTCGAAGGCAAGCTGCTCGGCACCGATCCGCTGACCGACGTTGCGCTCGTGAAGATCAACAGCCCGAAGCCGCTGCCGAGCGTCGAGTTCGGTGACGACCATCAGCTCCGCGTCGGCGACTGGGTTGTCGCCGTCGGCAACCCGTTCGGTCTCTCCAACACCGTCACCGCCGGCATCGTGTCGTCTATCGGCCGCGCCATCGGCAACGGTCCGTACACGGACTTCATCCAGATCGATGCACCGATCAATCGCGGCAATTCAGGCGGCCCGACCTTCGACCTGCGCGGTCAGGTCATCGGCATGAACTCGATGATCTTCTCGCCGTCGGGCGGCAGCGTCGGCATTGGCTTCGCCATCCCGGCCTCCATCATCCACGACGTCGTCAACCAGCTCATCACCAAGGGCCACGTCACCCGCGGCTGGCTCGGCGTGCAGATCCAGTCGATCACGCCGGAGATCGCATCCAGCCTCGGCATGGACGATCCCAAGGGCGCCATCGTCGCCAACGTCGTACCGGGCAGCCCGGCAGCGAAGGCCGGTCTGGTGCAGGGCGACATCGTCGTCGCGCTCAACAACAAGCAGATCGAAGACTCGCGCGATCTCACCCGCCGCGTCGCATCGCTGCCGGTCGACTCGAAGGCGACCTTCACCGTCAACCGTCAGGGTAGCGTGAAGACGCTCACCGCCACGATCACCGCACGCGGTGAAGACAAGGTGGCGAGCAACGATGCCGGTCCGTCCAAGGGCGCCGAGATCGAGCCGCGTCAGGCCAGCGTCATGGGCCTCGGCCTCTCCGCGCTCACGCCGGATGTTCGTCGTACCTTCAATGTCGATGACGGTGCCAGCGGCGTTCTGATCACCAAGGTCGATCCGAACAGCGATGCCGCACAGAACGGTGTGCAGCCGGGCGACATCCTTGTCTCCGTCAGCCGCGCGCCGGTGCGCACCCCGGCCGACGTTCAGGCACAGGTCAATGCAGCGAAAACCGCTGGCCGAAAGAGTGTTCTCCTGCTCGTGAACGGGCAGGGCGGTCAGCTCTATTTCACGTCCGATCTCGATCAGACGTGATGACGAACCGGGATGCGGGGGTGGAAGCCTCACGCAACCCGGCCCCCGCGCCGGTGGTGGTGGCCCCATCCCCCCCGTTGCTGCCGCCGGCGCGGACCCCTTTCAAAACGACGCGATAAATCGAAGCGGAGTTGAGCAATATGCGCATCTTAGTCGTTGAAGACGATCTCGAAGCACAGCGTTACCTGGTCAACGGTCTGAAAGAGGCCGGCCACGTGGTGGACGATGCCGCCGATGGCGATGTCGGTCTGACCCTCGCCCTGTCGCGTCCCTACGACGTGGCGATCATCGACCGCATGCTGCCGAAGATCGACGGCCTGCACGTCGTCGCCGAGATGCGCGAGCACGGCAACGCCGTCCCCGTGCTGTTTCTTAGCGCCCTGTCGGAAGTCGATGACCGCGTGAAGGGCCTGAAAGCCGGCGGCGACGACTACCTCACCAAGCCCTACGCCTTCGTGGAATTGCTGGCCCGCCTCGACGCCCTGATGCGCCGCCGCTCGCCGTCCACGGTCAAGACCCGGCTTCAGGTCGGCGATCTCGAACTCGACCTTCTCACCCGCACCGCCACCCGCGGCACCACGGCGATCGACTTGCAGCCGCGGGAATTCCGCCTGCTCGAATACCTCATGCGCCACGCCGGACAGGTCGTCACGCGTACTATGTTGCTGGAGAGCGTCTGGGAGTATCATTTCGATCCGCAAACCAACGTGATCGACGTGCACATCTCCCGCCTGCGCGCAAAAATCGACAAAGGCTTCGATGCACCGTTGCTCCACACCGTCCGTGGCGCGGGATATATGATCCGCGCCCGCAATTGAACCGGCGTGCGATGCGGCTGCTGAGTCTCCTTCGGACTCAGGCGTTCCGCATCGTGCTCATCTATGTCGTGATGTTCGCGGTGTCGGTCGCCGCGATCGTCGGCTTCACGTACTGGAACACGGCACGCGCCCTCAACACGCAGACCGATCAGATCATCGAGGCCGAGATCACCGGCCTCGGCGAGCAGTATCAGCGTCAGGGGCTGCGCGGCCTCACCGAGGTCATCATCGGCCGCTCGGTGCGCGGCGGCCAGGGCCTCTACCTGCTGGCCGACACCAACCGCCGCCCGATCGCCGGCAATCTCGACAGCTGGCCTTCGATAAACGGACGGCCCATCGGCTTTATCGAGTTCGACTACCAGCGCAAATCCGGCGGACAGCTCGAAACCCGCTTCGCGCGCGGCAAGGTCTTCACGCTCGTCGGCGGCTTTCAGCTGCTCGTCGCCCGCGACGTGCATGAGCGCTACATTATCCAGCGCCTCTTCACGACGACCTTGCCGTGGACCGTCGGCCTGATGCTGCTCGTCGGTCTCGTCGGCGGTGCCTTCCTCAGCCGCAACATGCTGGCACGTCTCGATGCCATCAACCGCACCAGCCGCGATATCATGGCCGGCGATCTCTCCCGCCGCGTGCCGGTGCATCAGGCGAAGGACGAGTTCGACACGCTCTCCGCCAACCTCAATCTGATGCTCGACCGGATCGAGCGTCTGATGCGCGGCATGCGCGATGTCACCGACGC
>DATAHD010000048.1:0-2680 GCA_036263395.1 Rhizomicrobium sp.
CGCTCTCGCGCAGATCGATGGTCTCACGCGCCTGCGCTACACGACCAGCCATCCGCGCGACATGGGCGACGATCTGATCGCGGCGCATGGCGAGGTCGCGGCGCTGATGCCATATCTGCATCTGCCGGTGCAGTCGGGCTCTGACGCGATCCTCGATGCGATGAACCGCCAGCACACGGCTGTCGATTATCTCCGCCTCGTCGAACGCATCCGCGCTGCGCGCACCGACCTCGCGCTGTCGTCCGATTTCATCGTCGGCTTCCCGGGCGAGAGCGACAAGGATTTTGAAGCAACACTGCAGCTGATCCGCGATGTCGGTTACGCGCAGGCGTTCTCCTTCAAATACAGCCCGCGCCCCGGCACGCCCGCGGCAGCGGCGCGCAAACAGATTCCGGAAGACGTGAAGGACGCGCGCCTGCAGGCACTGCAGTCGCTGCTGCTGCAGCAACAAAAAGCCTTTAACGCCTCGTGCGAAGGCAAGACGTTCTCCATCCTGTTCGAAAAGCCCGGCCGTCATGCCGGACAGGCCATCGGCCGCTCGCCCTATCTGCAGCCGGTGCATGTCGATGGCGCGGCGCATCTGATCGGTCAGCTGCGCGATGTCCGCATCGAAGCGGTGCTGCCGAACAGCCTCAAGGGCGTGCTCGCACGCGAAGAGGCGTTCGCTTGAGTCCGAAGAAGGCGCCGCCGCCCAAACGCACTGCCGCGCCGATGCGCGAGCAGATCACCATCGAATTCCCCAGCAACGCGCTGCTCGCGGGCCTTGCCGGCACGCATCAGAAGCATTTCGTGCGGCTGGAACAGAAGTTCGGCGTCCGCCTCGCGACGCGCGGCAATCTCGTCGGCATCGAAGGCGCCGACGATGCCCGCACCCGCGCTGCCGCCGTGCTGCGTGCGCTCTACGCCCGCCTCGAAGGCGGCGAAGACGTGAACATGGGCGATGTGGATGCGGAGATTCTCTTCGCCACCGAAGATCGCCATCCCACCATCGACACCTCCGATTTCGGCGTGCCGTCGATCAAGACCGGCAACGCGAAAGTCACGCGCGCCCGCAATCCGGCGCAGTCGGCTTATCTTGATCTGATGCGCACCCATCCGCTGGTGTTCGGCATCGGCCCCGCCGGCACCGGCAAGACCTATCTCGCCGCCGCCTTTGGGGCGCACCTGCTGCACACCCGGCGCGTGGAGCGTCTCATTCTTTCGCGCCCTGCGCTGGAAGCCGGTGAACGCCTTGGCTTCCTGCCTGGCACGCTGGAAGAGAAGATCGATCCCTATCTGCGTCCGCTGCGCGATGCGCTGTTCGACACGCTCGGCCCGCAGTTTGAAAAGCTGATGGAAACCGGCGTGATCGAATTCTCGCCGCTCGCCTTCATGCGCGGTCGCACACTCAGCCGCGCCTTTATCATCCTCGACGAAGCGCAGAACGCGACCTCGCCGCAGATGAAGATGTTTCTCACCCGCCTCGGCGAAGACTCGCGCATGGTCGTCACCGGCGACGTCTCGCAGAGCGATCTGCCCGGCGGCCGCGCCGAAGGCCTCAACCAGGCGCTCAACCTGCTATCCGATACCGAAGGTGTCGCCGTCGCGCATTTCAGCGAGAAGGACGTCGTCCGGCATTCGCTGGTAACGCGTATCGTTTCAGCCTACGCCGCCGCCGAAGCGCAGGGCGGTGAGCTGCCCGCCCGCTATCGCAAGTCCTCTGAATGATCGACGTCGTCATCGCCGAAACGAAATGGCGCAAGCCCGGCCTGAGAGCGCAGCTGAAGCGCGCAGTGACGGCTACGCTCAAGCACCAGAAGAAAACCGGCGCCTCGCTCACCCTGCTGCTCGCCGACGACGCGCGGCTCAAGACGCTGAACCACGATTTCCGCGGCAAGAACAAGCCGACCAATGTCCTGTCGTTCCCCGGCGCCGATGCCCATTATCTGGGCGACGTCGCGCTCGCCTATGGCGTGACCGCCGCCGAGGCGAAGGCCGCCAAAAAGACCATCGCCGACCACGCCACCCATCTGGTGGTGCACGGCGTTCTCCACCTGATCGGTTACGATCACGAAACCGACAAGGACGCCAACATCATGGAGCCGCTGGAGGTCGAAATCCTGGCCAAGCTGGGCATTTCCGATCCCTACCGGGTCTGGGCATAATCGAACGCACGCCATGGCCGATTCCCCGACACCGCCGCCGTCCAGCGATAAGCCTTCGCTCTTCAAGCGGCTGACCCAACTGATGCGCGGTGGCCCCAACGCGGCCATCCGCGACAGCATCGAAACCGCGATCGTGGAGAGCGATCGTGAGGCGCCGGAACTCAGCGATCAGGAGCGCAAGCTTCTCGCCAACCTTCTCAACGTCGGCGGGCTCAAGGTCAGCGACGTGATGGTGCCGCGCGCCGACATCGTGGCGGTGGAAGAGAAAACCCCACTCACCGAACTCGTGGACATGTTCGGCTCGCAGCAGCATTCGCGCCTGCCGGTCTATCGCGAAACGCTCGACGATCCGCTCGGCTTCATCCATGTGAAGGACATCTTCGGCCTGCTCGAAACCTTGCCGAGCGGCACACTGCGCTGGAAGGACACATCGACGGCGAAGCTTCGCCGCTCGGTGCTGTTCGTTCCGCCGTCGATGCCGGCGCTCGACCTTCTTCGTCGCATGCAGACGACGCACATCCATCTGGCGCTGGTGA
>DATAHD010000049.1:0-1595 GCA_036263395.1 Rhizomicrobium sp.
AGGACGGATTGGTACACGTGTCGCAGCTCGCGGACCGTTTCGTCAACGATCCGAACACGATCGTGAGCGTCGGGCAGAAGGTGAAGGTTCGCGTGGTGTCGGTCGACCTCGATCGAAATCGCATCGCGTTGACGATGCGGAAGGAACCTCAGGCCGCTGGCACGGTACCGCGTGTTTTGGGCGGGCGTCCGCCGCAGCGCGAAGCGACAAAGGGACCGCCGCCGGCGCCACCGAAGGTGCACAAGTCCGGTGACGTGGCGCCGAACGGGATGCGGTTCAAGTAGCAACCAAGCAGGTTGTACCGGGGCGATCGGAGGGCTATACTCCTCCGTCTGTCCGGAACAATGGCGGACGGGACGTAGCGCAGTCCGGTAGCGCACCTGAATGGGGTTCAGGGGGTCGCGGGTTCAAATCCCGCCGTCCCGATTATGTCGGTCTAGATGAAGGCCATGTTACGACGAATGCCCGGGCGAATAGCCCGGGCATTCTTGCGTTAAACGCGGTGGTGACATGGCGCGTGGAGCGGAACGCTACGTACGCACGCCTCGGCGACGCAAAGCCACGAGACCGAGGAAGGCCAATCCGGACGCAACGAGCGTGAGAAGCCCCGGCTCAGGGAGCGCCGACTGCGGTCCAGTCTGGGTCAGGACGATGCTCGCATCGCCGAACACGCCTGGCGGCGCCCCGACCGGCCGCTCTTGCAGGACGAACGTCGCACTCGTGACGGCGGTCGGTCCGGTAAAAAACGCCCCCGTGACCAGCGTATATGTCTGCGCGGAGGCCACGGGCAGGAAGGCAGTGCTAAACGGCGAGTCAATGCAGTCTGGGCAGGAACCAATCAGTGGGAGTGGCCCACTGAACGCGAGGTTCGAACCGAGCCAGTTGATCGGCGGCGTTGCGACTGTGACCGTTTGCGTGAGTTGGCCGAAAAAGTGGCCGAACTCATTGGGCGTCGTGCTCAACGCGAACGACAGAAACTCGCAATTGGCCTGCGCGGTGCAGCCGTAGAATGTCTGAGCTGACACTGCGGGCGGAACGGCGACGGCAGCGACGAGGCTTGCTAGCGCGAAAGCGCGAGCGCGTTGCGCGTTCGTACGGTAGGAGCTGGGCCAACGGCCGACCGCGCGGACTTCGGACATGGACGCCTCCGGTGTGCAAGAGCGAGTGGGAGTTCCCATCACAGCGCCTGACCACTCTTCGCGCGACAGTATGTGCCGAATCCGCGACGGCGCAATCCCGATCGTCTCTTCGCTCCGCGAGCGAATTCGTCAATTGGAAATCGACATCGAGGCGAGTCCGCTCGAGCATCGACGTGGCCGTCGCCGTCTCGGAACGGGCGATCGGATCGCGGGGCAGCGGGGCTGTCGCTACTTCGCCGGCGCTGAGCCGAGGCCGATGATCTCGCCGCTCGCGAGGACATGGCCTTTGAGGGCAGCGAGCAAGGCGTCGTAGCCCTGCGTCGACTCGGTGCCGACGCTCGTGTCGAGCGCGAAGACTTGGATGTGGTAGCGATGCTTCGGTCCCGCGGGCGTGCGCGGGCCCATGTACGGCTGCTTTGCGCCGCGGATGTTCGGACCGTACATGGTTCCAGCCGG
>DATAHD010000050.1:0-4524 GCA_036263395.1 Rhizomicrobium sp.
GGCAAGTGTGACGTTTCTCAAGCAGGTTCCTGTTGCGTGATGCAGTGGATGCCGCCGCCGCCTTCGACGATGTCGAGGGCGTCGACCTGGAGGATGTCGCGGCCAGGGAAGGCTTGAGCGAGGGTTTCGCGCGCGCGTTCATCATGCGGGTCGTCGAAGCTGGGCATCACGATGCCGCCGTTGCAGATGTAGAAGTTGATGTAGCTCGCCTGCAGCAGGCGGCCGCGGGCGTCGGTGCCGAGGTTCTTGGGCTGCGCGATCTCGATCACCTCGAAGGCACGGCCATGCGCGTCGCGGGCCGCTTTCAGACGGCGGATCGCTTCCTGCACCGGCAGCCAGTCGGGATGCGATTTCGAGGACGGGACGCCGACGATCACGCGCCCCGGCGCCGCGAAGCAGGCGATGTTGTCGACATGGCCATCGGTCTCGTCATCCGAGAAACCTTCGCCCAGCCAAATGACCTTACGCGCGCCGGTATAGAGGGCGAGTGTTTCTTCGACCTCCTGCTGCGACAGCTCGGGATTGCGGTTCACATTGAGCAGCGTCTGCTCGCAGGTGATGAGCGTGCCCTCACCGTCAACATGGATGGCGCCGCCCTCGCACACCATCGGTGCGAGATAGAGCCGGTTGCCGAGGCGATGCGCGACGCGAGAGGCAAATGCTGCATCGTCCGCATACGGATGATACTTATTGCCCCAGGCATTGAACTGCCAGCTTACCGCGGCCTTGCCGTCTGCACCGGTGACAAACGTCGGGCCGCTGTCGCGAGCCCAGGAATCGTCGATCGGCAGTTCCAGGGTTTCGAACTTTCCGGCGCCAGCGAGTTTGGGTTCGCCGGCATCTTCCGGGCGGACGACCATTGTCACCTTCTCGAAGGTGGAGATCGCGCGGGCGACACGGGCGAGCGCCTGTTTGGCGCGCAGCATCGCTTCAGGTCCGCCCCACGCTTCTGTCCGGCTGGGCCAGCACATCCAGGTGCGCGCATGCGGCTCCCATTCGGCAGGCATGGCATAGCCATCGCGCACCGGGCAGGGATCGTCAGCGTCGAGCCTCGAAGTCATGGCACCTCTATAGCGTTTTCCGCATTGGCGCGGGAAGCGCCGTCGCATTAGTCTGAGGCACAAAGGGAGACATAAATGTCAGGCCAGATTGAAGCACGCCTCAAGGAACTGGATATCACCCTACCCGAGCCGCCGGCGCCGGTTGCAAGCTACGTGCCTTACGTCATCAGCGGAAAACAGGTGTTCATCTCGGGACAGGTCACCCTGACGGTGGACGGACTGAAATATGTCGGCGTGGTCGGCAACGGCCTTTCGATGGAACAGGGCCAGGAAGCGGCCCGGCTGTGCGCGATCAACGTCATCGCACAGGCCAAGGCTGCGTGCGGCGGCGATCTCGACAAGATTGCCCACGTCGTGAAGGTAACCGTGTTCGTGAACGCGGTGCGCGAATTCACCCAGCACCCCGAAGTGGCAAACGGTGCATCGGATCTGTTCGTGTCGGTGTTCGGCGAGGCGGGGCGGCATGCCCGTGCCGCGGTCGGCGCCGGATCGCTGCCGCGCGGCGTGGCGTGCGAAGTGGAAGCGGTATTCGAGTTGAAGTGAGCAAAGCGTCCGAACTAACCGCCCGTATTGCCGGAAGCGCCGCCGAGATTGGACAGGCGGCGTGGAATACCTGTGCGAACCCGGAAGGGAGCGCCAATCCGCATCCCTTCACGCGCTACGAGTTCTTTGCGGCGGTCGAGGCCTCCGGTTCAGCGAGTGCCCGGACCGGATGGCGTCCGCTGCATCTGGTGGTGGAGCAGGACGAGCGGATCGTCGGCCTATTGCCGATGTATCTGAAGAACCACAGCCAAGGGGAGTATGTATTCGACAGCGCGTGGGCGGATGCGTTCGATCGGGCCGGCGGCGATTACTATCCCAAGCTTCAGGCGAGCGTGCCGTTCACGCCGGTGACGGGGAAACGGCTGCTGATCGCGCCAGACGTCGACGAGGCAAAGGTGCGCCAGATGCTGCTGGCCGCGGGGACGAGCGCGGTGAAGGAGCTGAAGGCATCCTCGCTGCACATCACGTTCCTGACGGCTGAGGAATGGGAGGCGGCGGGCGAGCTGGGCTATCTGCAACGCAACGACCAGCAGTTCCATTGGGAGAACAAGGGCTACGACTCGTTCGACCAGTTCCTAGGCGAGCTTTCGTCGGACAAGCGGAAGAACCTGCGCAAGGAGCGCGCGAAGGTGCGCGAGGCCGGTGTCGAGTTCGATTGGCTCACCGGCGATACGCTGACCGAGGCGGCGTGGGATCGGTTCTGGGATTTCTATATGGACACCGGCAGCCGCAAGTGGGGGCATCCGTATCTGACGCGGAAGTTCTTCTCGATGCTGGGCGAGACGATGGCGGACCAGACGCTGCTGGTGATGGCGAAGAAGGATGGCCGCTACATCGCTGGAGCGCTGAACCTGTTCGGCGAAAGCGTGCTGTTTGGGCGCAACTGGGGATGCACCGAGTACATCCCGTTCCTGCATTTCGAGACCTGTTATTATCAGGCGATCGACTTTGCGATCGCGCACAAGTTTAAGCGCGTGGAGGCCGGCGCGCAGGGGGCGCACAAGCTGCTGCGCGGTTATATGCCCTGCCCCACCTACTCGGCACACTTCATCGCGCATCCGGGATTGCGCCGCGCGATTGACGATTACCTGCGCCGCGAGCGCATGGCGGTGGCCGAGCACATCGAAGAGCTGGCCGAGCACGCGCCGTTCAAGAAAGAGAACCAGTGAGGCTCGGTGCCGCTTTGATGCTGGCGACGCTGGTCGCAGCGCGCGCGTTCGCTGGCGATCCGCCAATCGATATACGCACGCGCGAGACGGCGCTGGCGGCGACAATCGATCTGGAGTTTCAGGATGCGCTGGCAAAGGGAGTAAGCGGTTCTGTGCTGCTGGAGCAGGACGGCAAGGTGGCGCTGCGGGCCGGATATGGTTTCGTCGATGACACGAAAACGGCGCCGTTCACGGTGGAGACGCTGCAGCCCTCAACCGCGGTGATACCGAGTGCGTCAGTGGAGAGTGTCTATAGCTGGTACCGCTCAGCCGCGTTTGTGCGGAGCGGCATGACGGCGGCGGGATGGGAGACGCGCAAGGACGATGCGGGGCACATCGTGCAGATCAGCCACAAAGACATCGCGGCGGCGCATCTGGAGTATTTCTGCTGGCGGCCGGATGACGGGGTGTTTCTCTATGTCGTCGCGAATGGCGACGAGAAGGAGACGACGCGGCTGCTCAATCGCGCGATGACGAGCGTGCGCGACTATGGGCACATGCCGGTGACGGACATGCACTAGTTTAAAGCTATGCGAGGCCGTTCCGCGCAGCCTGCGTCTGCTGCAAATCGCGGATTTGCTCGACGATAGGGGCCAGCAGGAAGAGATAAGCTGCCGTTGCGATGAGGTAGCCGGCCTTCACCACAAGCGCGCCGCCGGTGAAATATGCCAGAACGCCGAGGAGGCAGGATGCGGCCCACGCCGCCCACCAATAGATGACGGCCCAGGGCGCGGTGTGCTGGCGCCAAGCATGTGCGTCCTCGCTGGCGCGCCACAGTTCTTCCATAACGACAAACGGCATCCAGATATTCACCACCGGCAAGATGAGCCAACCGATCGCCCAGGGCGGATCGAACGAGATATCAGCGCCGAACGCATAGACATTCGCCGTGGCGCGATGCAGCCAGACGAAAAGCGACACCAGGGTGAGAATGTGGACCGCTGCAAACAGGCCCAGCGTTGGCCCTGCAAGTTTGGCAATAGCGGGGGCGAATGACGCGGCGATCGAGGCCACGAGATAGAAGACCGTCACCGCGAGATCGACACGCAGCGCGATCTGCACCAGCGACGTACGCCGCGGTGCAGCACGATAGTGATACTCCGTCGTTGCTACGTTGCTGGTATCCAAAACTCTCCCCCAACCGGCGACGCGGTTGCCCCGGCCGCCCGTTTATAGAATTCTGCACGCCCGACAAGGCTCTCCCGGAACGGATATAGGAATGGCTTACGATCCCAACAACGTGTTCGCCAAGATTCTTCGCGGGGAGCTTCCCTGTGTGAAAGTTTATGAAGACGACCTGACCCTGTCCTTCATGGACATCATGCCGTCGGTTGAGGGACACACCCTTGTGATCACCAAGGAGTCAGCCGAGGGCATTCTGGACCTGTCCGAAGAGGGGGCGCGGGCGCTGATCGCGACGACCCAGAAGGTGGCGCGGGCGGTGAAGGCGGGGCTGGGACCGGCGGGCATCATGCTGGCGCAGCTGAACGGCGTCGCGGCGGGGCAGTCGATCCCGCACATCCACTTCCACATCCTGCCGCGCAGCGACGGGGTGAACCTGAACCTGCACGGCCGGACGATGCAGAAGCCGGACGTACTGGAAGCGTTGGCCGCGAAAATCCGGGCCGCGCTGTGATCCTCGAGGCGGCGATCCTCAACGTGAAGAGCGGCAAGGCGCGCGCCTTCGAGGAGGCGATGCGCGAGGCGCGGCC
>DATAHD010000051.1:0-6940 GCA_036263395.1 Rhizomicrobium sp.
ATTCAGCGAAGGTGCAATTGACGGAATTTGAACGGCTTACTCCGCTGCGACGAGTTCATCCTTCAGTGGGTTGGCCAAACGGCTGACCATTTCTTTCGGCACCACCTGCCAGAAGTTGCGCAGTTCGATGTCCCATTGCGATAGAATTTCGGTCGCGAAGCGGGAGCCGGTTTCGGCACGGTGTTCTTCGATCAGGTTGCGAAGCACGGTCTGCCAGTGGCCGCTTTCGATGCGCTGCCACACGACGGTGTCGGCGTTGAGGTGTTCCTCGAACCGACCGTCCGCGTCATAGATGAAGGCCATGCCGCCGGTCATGCCGGCTGCGAAGTTGTCGCCGATGGCGCCAAGGATCGCGACGGTGCCGCCCGTCATGTACTCGCAGCCGTTGGAGCCGCAGCCTTCGATCACCGCGGTGGCACCGGAGTTTCGCACGGCGAAACGCTCACCCGCCTGCCCCGACGCGAACAACCGCCCGGCCGTCGCACCGTAGAGCACGGTGTTGCCGATGATGGTGTTGTCGCGCGCCTGGAAACCGGCGGAGAGGGTGGGTCGGATCGCAATGGTCGCGCCGGAGAGGCCCTTGCCGACGTAGTCGTTGGCGTCGCCGAACACTTCGATGCGGACACCCTGTACCGCAAAGGCGCCGAGCGACTGACCGCACGAACCACGCAGACGCAGGGTGAGATGGCCCGGCGGCAGGCCGCTCATGCCCCACTTGCGCACAATGCGCGATGACACGCGCGCGCCGATGGAGCGCATGGTGTTTCGCACATTGTAGGTAAGCTGCATCTTCTCGCCCGAATTGAAGAACGCAGGCGCGTCCTTCTCGATCTGGGCGTCAAGCGTATCGGGCACTTCGTTGCGGCCCTTCTGCGTCGAGTAGCGCGCGTAGTTGCCGGGATCGGCCTGCACCAGCAGCGGGTTGAGATCGAGGTCGTCGAGCTCCTCCGCGCCGTGGCTGACCTGAGTCAGCAGATCGGTGCGGCCGATCACGTCCTCCAGCTTGCGGAAGCCGAGCTGCGCCAGGATCTCGCGCACCTCTTCGGCGATGAAGCTGAACAGGTTGACGACCTTCTCCGGCGTGCCGGTGAAGCGGTCGCGCAGTTTGGAATCCTGCGTGCAGACGCCGACAGGGCAGGTGTTGGAATGGCACTGGCGCACCATGATGCAGCCCATCGCGATCAGCGAGGCGGTGCCGATGCCGAACTCCTCCGCGCCCATCATCGCGGCCATGACGATGTCACGGCCGGTGCGCAGGCCACCATCGGTGCGCAACGTTACGCGGTGGCGCAGGTTGTTAAGGGTGAGGATCTGGTTGGTCTCCGTCAGACCCATCTCCCATGGTATGCCGGCATATTTGATGGAGGTCTG
Source organism: Rhizomicrobium sp. (assembly GCA_036263395.1). Classification (GTDB taxonomy): domain Bacteria; phylum Pseudomonadota; class Alphaproteobacteria; order Micropepsales; family Micropepsaceae; genus Rhizomicrobium. The sequence goes on from DATAHD010000051.1 coordinate 1,372, forward strand.
CGGGCTGGCGCCGGTGCCGCCATTGTGGCCGGAGATCAGGATGACGTCGGCCTTCGCCTTCGCGACGCCGGCGGCGATGGTGCCGATGCCGGTCGCGGCGACCAGCTTCACGCAGACGCGGACTTCCGGATTGATCTGCTTCAGGTCGTAGATGAGCTGCGCCAGATCTTCGATCGAATAGATGTCGTGGTGCGGCGGCGGCGAGATCAGCATCACGCCGGGTGTGGAGTGGCGCAGCTTCGCGATCATCTCCGTGACCTTGAAGCCGGGCAGCTGGCCCCCTTCGCCGGGCTTGGCACCCTGTGCGACCTTGATCTCCAGTTCGCGGCAGTTGTTGAGATACTCCGCCGTGACGCCGAAGCGGCCGGACGCCACCTGCTTGATGGCGCTGTTCGGGTTGTCGCCGTTGGCCTTGGCGTGGAAGCGGGCGGGGTCTTCGCCGCCTTCGCCGGAATCCGACTTCGCGCCGATCCGGTTCATCGCGATGTTGAGGACTTCGTGCGCCTCCGGCCCGAGCGCGCCGAGGCTCATGCCCGGCGTGACGAAGCGCTTGCGGATTTCGGTGATGCTCTCGACTTCTTCCAGCGCGAGCGGCTTGGCGCTGGAGCGGAAGTCCATCAGGTGGCGCAGCGACACCGGCGGCAGATCTCGCACGCCTTTGGAATAGTCGCGGAACACGCCGTAGGAGTCGGTGGCGACGGCGGTCTGCAGCTTATGAATCAGCGCCGCGCCGTGGGCGTGCGTCTCGCCGCGGTGGCGCGCCTTGTAGAAGCCGCCGATGGGCAGAACGGTGGTGTCCTCATCAAACGCACGCGCATGCAGGCGCGCGATCTTGTGCGCGATGCCGGGCAGGCCGATGCCGGAGATGCGGCTGGGCATGCCAGGCAGGATGTCGGCGACCATGGAACGCGACAGGCCGACGGCCTCGAAATTGTAGGCGCCGCGATAGGACGACAGCACGCTGATGCCCATCTTCGCCATGATCTTCAGCAGACCGGCGCTGACGGCGTCGAGATAACGCTTCACGCACTGGCCGAGCGGCAGCTTGCCGAACAGGCCACGCGCATGACGGTCGGCAATGCACTCCTGCGCCAGGTAGGCGTTCACCGTCGTCGCGCCCACGCCGATCAGCACCGCGAAGTAATGCGTGTCGAGGCACTCGCCGGACCGCACATTGATCGAGGTGTAGGTGCGCAGGCCCGAGCGCACGAGATGCGAATGCACCGCGCCGGTGGCCAGGATCATCGGCATCGGCGCGAAGTTCTTGTTGATGCGCTCATCGGTGAGGATGAGGTGGTTGTAGCCCTGACGCACCGCGTCCTCGGCTTCCGCCTTCACGCGGTCGAGCGCGTTCTTGAGGGCATAGTCGGTCGCCTCGCCGTCGCGCACTTCGAACACGCAGTCGATCTCGTAGAAGCGGCCTTCGAGATGCTCCTTCATGCGCTCATACATGCCGGTGGAGATCACCGGGCTTTCGAGTACGAACACTTCGGTCTGGCTTTCGTCCTGCTGCAGCACGTTGCCGAGATTGCGGAAGCGCGTCTTCAGCGACATCACGCGCTCTTCGCGCAGCGGATCGATCGGCGGGTTGGTGACCTGGCTGAAGTTCTGGCGGAAGTAATGCGATAGCGGACGGTACTGATCCGACAGCACCGCAAGCGGTGTGTCGTCGCCCATCGAACCGACGGCTTCCTTACCGTCCTCCACCATCGGATGAAGGATCAGCTCGAGATCTTCCATCGTGAAGCCGGCGGCGATCTGGCGGCGGCGCAGCGCGTCCTTGTCGAAGTGGCGCGGCTCCGCACCGGGGCCGATGATCGGCTCCAGCTCGGTGATGTTCTTGGTCCACTCCTGATAGGGGTAATCGCTGGCGAGCTTGTTCTTGATCTCGCGATCTTCGTAGAAGCGGCCCTCCTGCAGATCGAGCGCGATCATCTGGCCGGGTCCGACGCGGCCCTTGCGCACGACATGTGGCTCATCGAGCGCAACCATGCCGGACTCCGAGCCGACGAAGACGAGGCCGTCATCGGTGAGCGCGAAACGCATCGGGCGCAGGCCGCTGCGGTCCATGCCCCCGATCACCCAGCGGCCATCGGTGCCGGCGATGGCGGCGGGGCCGTCCCACGGCTCCATCACCGCGTTGGCGTAGGCGTACATCGCGCGGTGCGATTCCGGCATGGTGGACGCCTTCTTGGTCCACGCTTCCGGCACCAGGATGGTCTTGGCGAGCGGTGCTTCGCGGCCGGCGCGCACCAGCACTTCGAATACGGCGTCGAGCGCCGCGGTGTCGCTGGAGCCGGGCTGGATGATCGGCTTGATGTCCTCGGCGGCGTCGCCGAACAGTTCGGACGCCATCTTGAACTCGTGGTTCTTCATCCAGTTGGTGTTGCCCTTCACGGTGTTGATCTCACCGTTGTGGGCGATCATCCGGAACGGCTGTGCCAGACGCCAGGTCGGGAAGGTGTTGGTCGAATAGCGCTGATGGAAGATCGCGAAAGCGCTGACGAAGCGCTCGTCCAGCAGATCGGGATAGAAGTTGGAGAGCTGCTCGGCGAGGAACATGCCCTTGTAGATCATCGTGCGCGACGACAGGGAGCAGACGTAGAAGTCCTGGATGGAGGCTTCACGCACGCGCTTCTCGATGCGGCGGCGGCAGAGATAAAGACGGCGGTCGAGCGACTCGAAATCTTCGCCGTCTCCCGCATCGAACATCACCTGCTCGATTTCGGGACGTGTCGCGTTGGCCTTCTCGCCGATGATCGAAATGTCGATCGGCACCTGACGCCAGCCATAGAGATAAAAGCCGCTGCGCAGGATCTCCGCCTCGACGATAGTGCGGCAGGTTTCCTGCGCGCCGTAATCGGTGCGCGGCAGGAAGATCTGACCCACCGCGATGCGGCCGGAGCGCAGCTTGTGACCGGTGCGTTCGACCGCCTCGCGGAAGAAATCCTGCGGCACCTGCAGATGGATGCCACAACCGTCGCCAGTCTTGCCGTCGGCATCGACGGCGCCGCGGTGCCACACGGCGCGTAGCGCATCGATCGCACCGGCCACGACCTCACGGCGTGGCTTGCCATCGAGCGCGGCGACGAAGCCAACGCCACAGGAGTCGTGCTCCTGATCCGGTGCGTAGATATGGTTCTCTTCAAGCTTCTTCGCGTTGGCGATGAAGCGGGCGACGTCCTGTTCGGCCTGTGTGCGCGCGTCCATGGGAATTACTCCGCGGCCTGAAGTGGGGATTCGAGTTGGGCGGTCAGGTAGGTGTGGATCGCGGCGGCGGCGTCGCGGCCGTCCTTGATTGCCCAGACGACGAGCGAAGCGCCGCGCACGATGTCACCGCCGGCAAACACACCGTCGATGTTCGTGGCCGTGCCGCGCACCGCGAGGGTGTTCCAGCGCGTGACGGCGAGGTCGGGTGCCTTGAACAGCGCGGGCAGATTCTCCGGATCGAAGCCAAGCGCCTTGATGACGATGTCGGCCTTCAGCGTGAAATCTGCGCCTTCGATTTTCTCCGGCGACTTGCGGCCGGAGGCATCGGGCAGGCCGAGACGCATGCGCGAGATGCGTACGCCTTCGACATTGTCATTGCCGAGAAATGCCTTCGGCAGCGTCAGCCACTCGAACGTGATGCCTTCTTCTTCCGCATTCGAAACTTCGCGCAGTGAGCCCGGCATGTTGTCCCGGTCGCGGCGATAGAGGCAGGAGACGGAGTTCGCGCCTTGACGCATCGCGGTGCGGACGCAGTCCATCGCAGTGTCGCCGCCGCCGATCACAGCGATGTCTTTACCGGCGGCGTTGAGCGCACCGCTTTCGAATTCCGGAACGCTGTCGCCAAGACCGGTTTTGTTGGAGGCGATGAGATAGTCGAGCGCTTTCACGACATTGCCGAGGCCCACACCCGGCGCTTCGATCTCGCGCGCTTCATAGGCGCCGGTGGCGACGAACACGGCGTCGTGTTTGCTGCGGATCTGTGCCAGCGTGGCGTCCCGGCCGACTTCGAAGTTCAGCTTGAACTTGATGCCGCCTTCGACGAGCCGTTCGACACGGCGCTGCACGACGTCTTTCTCGAGCTTGAAGTTCGGGATGCCGTAGATGAGGAGGCCGCCGGCGCGATCGTGGCGATCGTAGACGGTGATCTTGTATCCGATGCGGCGCAGCTCTTCCGCGGCGGCGAGACCGGCCGGACCGGCGCCGATGATGCCGACACTCTGCTTCAGCATGCGGCGTGGCTTCAGCGGTTTCACCCAGCCGCGCGACCACGCGGTGTCGCTGAGATACTTCTCGACCGCACCGATGGTGACGGTGCCGTGGCCCGACTGCTCGATGACGCAGTTGCCTTCGCAGAGGCGATCCTGCGGACAGATGCGGCCGCAGATCTCCGGCATGTTGTTGGTCGACTGCGAGAGCTCGTAGGCCTCCTCGAGGCGGCCCTCGGCGGTGAGCTTCAGCCAGTCGGGGATATTGTTGTGCAGCGGGCAGTGCACCTGACAGAAGGGCACGCCGCATTGCGAGCAGCGCGACGCCTGCTCCGACGCCTTCTCGTTCAGGTACTCGGCGTAGATCTCGTGGAAGTCCTGGGCGCGTGCCTCAGCCGGCCGTTTGTCCGGCATCGCCTGATCGACACTCACAAAACGCAGCATTCGCTCGGTCATGGCAGTCTCGACAGCTCTGTTCAGACCGGCACGTAAGACAATTCCACAACCTTTGCGAGGAAAATCCATACAATAAGACAGTTTTGCTGTCTTTATGGTGGGTATGACGGTTCTGCAGAGCTCGTACGGATCTCTTCCTGCAAAAAATATGACAGTAATACTGTTGTATAGAGTTCAATAGCTTGGAATCCTTGGGCTCTGTAGTGTGAGCGGCGTCTCGATTCGAGGGTTGGCGGCCGTGCAGGACATCTGGAATTCCATCACTCTGGGCATTGTCGAAGGGCTGACCGAGTTCTTGCCGGTCTCCTCCACCGCCCACCTGCTGGTCGCCGAAAAGGCGCTGATGCTGGACGACAACCGCTGGCACGCCTTCACCGTGGTCATCCAGCTGGGCGCGATTCTGTCGGTGGTGGCGGTCTACTGGAGCAAGTTCTGGCAGGTCCTGGTCGGCCTGCCGCGGGAGCGCGAGGCGCAGATGTTCACAGCGGGTGTCCTCGTCGCTTTCTTCCCGGCAGTCATCGCGGGTCTCGCCTTCGGCAAGATCATCAACACGGTCCTCCTCAACCCGACGCTCGCTTTGCCGGTCATCGCGACGACATGGATCGTCGGCGGCATCCTCATGCTGGTGCTGGAGCGCATCGCACCGCGGCCGCGCTATCTCGATGGCGACCGGCTGCCGCTGATGAAGTGTTTTCAGGTCGGGCTGTGCCAGCTCGCGGCGCTTCTGCCCGGTGTGTCGCGTTCCGGCGCGACGATCCTCGGCGGCGAGTTGCTGGGTATCGAGCGCAAAGCGATCTCGCACTTCACGTTCTATCTCGCGGTGCCGACGATGTTCGGCGCATCGGCCTACGAGCTCTACAAGGAGTGGCGCACGCTGACCTCTGCCGACACGATGCTGATCGCGATCGGCTTCGTGG
>DATAHD010000052.1:0-3939 GCA_036263395.1 Rhizomicrobium sp.
CTCGACCGCATTTTCGAACCGTTCTTCACCACCAAGGAGATCGGCAAAGGCACCGGCCTTGGCCTTTCCACCGTGTTCGGCATCGTGAAGCAGACCAACGGCTTTATCACGGTGGACAGCGAGGTCGGCCGCGGCACGACCTTCGTGATCCATCTGCCGCGCTATCACGGCGAAGCCCCGACGCAAGAGAAGCAGGTTCTGCGCGACGTCACCGGCCAGGACACGATCCTGCTGGTCGACGACGAAGACGGCGTTCGCCGCATTGCCGCGCGCGGGCTGGAGACCAAGGGCTACAAGGTGCTGCAGGCACCGGACGGCGAAGACGCACTCGATATCCTGACGGCGGAGACGACGCCGATCCACATGCTGATCACCGACGTGAAGATGGCCGGCATGGATGGACCGACTCTGGCGCGCGAGGTGCGCAAGCGCTATCCGGAAATGCCGATCCTCTTCATCTCCGGCTTCATCGGCGACGTGTTCCGCGAGAATGAGGAGCGGCCGGAAGACGTGCACTTCCTCACCAAGCCGTTTAACCTGGCGCAGCTGACCGCGAAGGTGAAAGACGTGCTGTCGAGCGCGCCGCCGGGCCAGCCGAAGTGACGCCGTGAAGATCGTCGCGATTTCCGGCAGCCTGCGCACCGGCTCCTCCAATACATCGCTGTTGCAGGCGGTCGCCGGCGCGATGCCGGACGGCGCGACGATGACGTTGTTCGAAGGGCTTGCCGAGCTTCCGGCGTTCAATCCGGATTTCGATGTCGACGGCACGCCGGAGGTTGTCACGCGCTGGCGGGCGCTGATCCGCGACGCCGATGCGGTGGCGATCTCCTCACCGGAATATGCCCGCGGCGTGGTGGGCTCGCTGAAGAATGCGCTCGACTGGCTGGTGGGCAGTGGCGAGCTTTATCTGAAGCCGATCGCGCTGCTGCATGTCAGCACGCGGGGTGAGGTGGCGCAGACAGCACTGCGCACGACGTTGAACGTGATGACGGGCGCGATCGTGTTTGAGGAGATCGTGCCGTTGGACACCGTCGCCGATGCGGCGCGGCGGATCGTGCGGGCGGTGAAGGCGCGCAAGGAATTGCCGCGCGCAATCCTGTTCGATCTCGACGAGACGATCATCACCTTCGGCCATCGCCCCTCGTTGTTGCGCGAGGCGGCGGAGCATTATGCGGCGAAGATCGCGCCTGTGACGCCAGCAGAGCTCGCCGATCAAGGGGAAGCGGACTTCCGCGATTTCTGGGGCGACGAAGACCGGCACAAGGCTTGGCGGCAACGGTTGCCAGAGGCGCGCCGCCTGATCCTGTCACAGACCTTTGCGAAGTTTGCACATCGCGCCCCAGCACTGACCGAGGCGCTGGCGCACGAATTCGCCGATCACTTCCATGCCTATCGCGAGGCGCAGATCCGCTTCTTCCCCGATGCGGTGGAGACGGTGGACGAACTCAGGAGGCGCGGCGTGAAGCTGACGCTCATCACCAACGGTGCGAGCGAAATCCAGCGCGCCAAGATCGAACGCTTCGACCTGCTGCGCCGGTTCGATCACATCCAGATCGAGAGTGAGCATCCCTTCGGCAAGCCGGAGCTCGACGCCTATCGCCATGCGATGGCGACGTTGGGCGTCACCGCTGACGAATGCTGGATCGTCGGCGACAACCTCGAATGGGAAGTGGCGGCGCCGCAGCGGCTCGGCATTTATGCGGTGTGGCACGATCCCTGGGGCGAAGGCCTGCCGCCGGGCAGCCCTGTTCGCCCCGATCGGATAATCCGCGCATTGTCCGAACTGCTGCCGCCCGAATTTTGACAGCAGCCGCGCGCGCGTCACGCGGTTGTGAACGCCCGGCCGCGCGGCATCGCATAGGTTTTGGTCGCTTCATTCCGGGGACCACCCATGACACCTGCCCGCTCTGCCGTGTTTGCCGCTGCCGCCGTTCTGCTGATGGCCGCGGCGCCTGCCATGCCCGATTACGTCACCAATGCGGTCAACGACACAACACGGCCGAAGGAAGACCGCGATGCCGATGCGACCCGCCTGCCGGCCGAGACGTTGGCGTTCAGCGGCGTGAAGCCCGGCATGACAGTGGGCGAACTCTATCCCTGCGGCGGCTACTTCAGCCGCATGATCGCGGACGTCGTCGGACCGACCGGCAAAGTCTATGGCCTCGAGACGACGCGCTGGAAGGATTGTGCGCCAGCGGATGAGAAGGTGGCGGCGACGGTGAAGAACTTCACCGTGAAGGCGGAGGACTTCGGCGCGTTCACCCTGACCGAGCCGGTCGACGTGTTCTGGATCACGCAGAACTATCACGACCTGCACATCAAGGAGTACGGCACCGTCGACATGCTGGCGTTCAACAAGCATGTGTTCGCGTCGCTGAAGCCGGGCGGCGTGTACTTCATCCTCGACCACGAGGCGCCGGCCGGCACGAGTGAAGACGCAATCGCCAAGCTGCACCGCATCGAGAAGGCGCAGCTGATCCGCGAGGTCGAAGCGGCTGGGTTCAAGCTGGCCGCTGAAGGCGACTTCCTGCACCGCGCGGGCGACGACCACACGCTGCCGATCTTCGACAAAGCGATCCGCGGGAAGACGGATCAGTACGCGCTGAAGTTCGTGAAGCCGTAGTACTCTCTCTGCTTCAACAAATAGAGCTGTCATCCCCGGCGAGCGAAGCTTCGCGCTTGCGCGAAGCGGAGCGAGGTCAAGGGGACCCAAAATAATCCGTTTGTCGCGCTGGCGCAGAACGGAGCGCCGCTCACCTTCAAACACCAGTCAGACGGATTATGTTGGGTCCCCTTAACCTCGCGCGCGAGCTGTCGCTCGCGCACTCGCCGGGGATGACAGATTTATTTGTTGCGCGTGAAGAGCGTCACTTCAGGAAACTCAGCGAATCCAGATCCATCGCCTGGTCCGTCGCGCTGTGGATCATCGCCATGAACATGTCGTCGCCGCGTTCGGTCTGGACCACGACCATCGAGGCGTAGAACGCGACGAGGAACAGGGCGAAGGCGCGGCTGCGGTAGTCACGCCACATATCCTCGAACGCATAGTCCTTCACGCCCAGTTCGCGCAGGCGTTCGTAGTAGTGCTCGCGCACGAAGTCCTTCTCGATGCCGCGGAACGCGTCGCGCTTGAGCGCACCGGCGAGGAAGTAGGTCACGTCGGTGACGCCGCAGCCATAGGCGAGCGACTGCCAGTCGACCACCGTGATCGGCTTGCCGCCTGCCGGCGTGCCGAACATCATGTTGTCCGGCCGGTAATCGATATGCACCAGCGACTTCGGACCAGTGTAGGCCTCATAGCTCGCATAGTTGCTGGTCAGCGCTTCGCCGACGCGTTTCGCATCGGCCGAGAGGCGGTCGCCATAACGCTGGCAGAACGCCTGCCAGAGCATCGTCAGCGCATTCGGATCGGCCGAGCCGAAATTGCCCGCCGCGCGCGTCTGGCTGATCCAGCCGAGGTCCTCGATGGCATCGTCACCCCAGTGCGAGGCATGCAGGTTCGCCGCTTCGCGCAGCGCGAGTTTCGCCTGATCGAGCGTGCAGCCCTTGAGCTGATCCGCCTGCTCTGCCGGGGCGAGGTCCTCCATCATCAGGACAAAATCGGCGGTGCCGGAGATGATGTCGGTGAAGTACACGCGCGGCGTCGAGATCAGCGCGGTGTTCGCAAGGCGCTTATAAAAATTCACCTCACGTTCGTAGTTGCCGAGGGCCACACCGGTGGCGCGGCTGATCTCGCTCGACGAGGGAAACTTGCCGACGATCGACGCGGGCGCGTTCGCCGGAGCGTTTGCGTATTCGAGCGTGAAGCGCACGCTGTCGCCGATCTGGCCGGTGCCGACACGCTTGGCGGTGAAGTCCTTCACCGTGGCCTCGACGCCGCCGGCGCGCAGAACCGACGACAGCCATTCCGGCGTCACCGCGTCGTAGTAGAGGATCGGG
>DATAHD010000053.1:0-1961 GCA_036263395.1 Rhizomicrobium sp.
CCGTTACATGCTGATGGGCATCGAGGTGAAGCCGCTCGGCCTGCACAAGAAGATCGATGGCGTCAGCCAGGCCGCCGTGTCGGTGACGATGAACAAATACGCCGACGATGCCGTGAAGGCCGCGTTCCGCATCAAGCAGAATATTGTTCGCTACATCGGCGCGGGGGGCGAAGAGCTGTCGCTGACCTCCATCCCGGCCTCGGTCGAACCGACTTTGGCGGCGGCGGAATAAGCCATGCGTGAGCATTACGAGGTTCGCGAAGAAGACATCGCCGCATTCGAACGCGACGGTGCGGTGGTTCTCCGCGGCGTTCTCGACAATGAAGACATCGCGACTTTGGCCGGCGGCATCACCCAGGTGGTGCAGGGCCTCGGCGACAGCGTCACCGGCTACGATCTTTCCGATCTGCGCCATGTGGTGTTCGAGCAGGATCAGAACTCGGCCGACACCGGCGGCGCGGCGCAGTACGACGTCTCCGGCCTCGCGCAATATCTGAAGGCCGTCGGCTCCAAGCCGCTGGTCGACAATTTCGACGGCGAAGAGGCGAAGGGCCACTTCCGTCTCGACTCGACGACGTGGCGCCGCTACCGCCCGATCCGCAAGATGGCGCTCGACAGCGTGCTGCCGGAAATCGCGGGCCAGATCATGCGCTCGCCGAAGGTCAACTACTGCGACGACCAGATCTTCGTGAAGGACCCGATGACGAAGGACCGCACGGCCTTCCATCAGGACTACACCTACTTCCATCTGAAGGGCTGGCAGGGTTGCGTGATGTGGGTGTGCGTCGATCCGGCGACCCCGGAATCGGGCGTGCCCTACTACGTCCGCGGCTCGCACAAATGGGGCAAGGAGTACAAGACCAACCCCTTCCTGGTGCAGACCTCGTTCCCCGATGCGGTGGGCGAAGACCTGCCGGAGATCAGCGGGCATGAAGAGGATTACGACCTCGTCCGCTTCGAGACGAAGCCGGGCGACGTGCTGATCCACCACTTCCGCACCATCCATGGTGCGTCGGGCAACCATTCGAACCTGCCGCGCCGCGCCGCCAGCCTGCGCTACATCGGCCAGGACATGCGCTACTTCAATCGCCCCGGTGCGCCGGCGCAGCCCTATCACGACCATAACCTCAAGGACGGCGACGTGCTCGACAGCCGCTCGTTCCCGGTGGTGTGGCCGAAGCCCTATCCCGGATTTGCATTGACGCCGCTTTACGACGCGCCGGCGGAACCCGCCGCACAGCCGAAGGAGAAACCTGCCGCAGCGGCGTGATGAGAACAGTCTCGCGGGAGGGCGAGGGGCCTCTCCCAACCCGCAGAGAGGAGTGTCCGCGGCCGTGACCGTGTCCAGCGCCTCACGGCCGCGGCGCTTGCCCAACACGGGTAGAATGTAGTGAGTTTCCTCCAGCGCTATTGGAGGAAACCATGAAAGTACAAAACCGCATCACCCAAATGCTCGGCGTCGAGTATCCCATCGTGCAGGCGCCGATGGGATGGATCGCGCGCGCCCAGCTCGCGTCCGCCGTTTCGAACGCCGGCGGCCTCGGCATCATCGAAACATCGTCCGGCAAGCTCGACGAAGTGCGCGCCGAAGTGAAGAAGATGCGCGAGCTGACGACGAAGCCGTTCGGCCTCAACGTCGCGCTTGCCTTCGTGCGCGATCCCGACATCGTGAAGTTCGTGCTCGATCAGGGTGTGAAGTTCGTCACCACCTCGGCCGGCGATCCGATGAAGATCGTGCAGCCGCTGAAGGATGCGGGCCTGCATGTCTTCCACGTCGTGCCGTCGCTGAAGGCGGCACTGCGCGCGATCGAAGCGGGCGTCGATGGGCTTGTCGTCGAAGGCGGCGAGGGCGGCGGTTTCAAGAATCCGCGCGAAGTGGCGAGCATGGTTCTGCTGCCGCTCATCTGCTCGAAGGTGAATGTGCCGGTGATTGCGGCGGGCGGCATCGTGGACGGCCGCTC
>DATAHD010000054.1:0-2880 GCA_036263395.1 Rhizomicrobium sp.
TGCCTATGGCGACAACACGCTGGAAAGCGCGATGAACGAATCCGCCTCGCCCTATGTGGTGAGTCAGGAGACGGGCAATTTTCTCTCCGTGCCGGAATTCCTCGACAGCCAGCACCAGATTGCGAGCAAAGCCGACGCCGATGCGTATCTTTCACGGCTCGAAGCATTCGCGGTCACGCTCGATCAGGAAACCGTTCGGGTGAAGCACGATGTGGCGGCGAGAATTGTGCCGCCGAACTTCCTGCTGAAGACGGCGATCGGCCAGATGCCGCCGTTCCTGGCGACGCCGGTCGAGAAGTCGCGGCTCGTCACTTCGCTGGCGACGCGCGCCAAGGCGAAAGGCATCGCGGGCGATTATGCCGGCATGGCTGCGAAGATCGTGAAGGACAAGATCTATCCCGCGATCCATCGCCAGATGGATGCGCTGAACGCCGCGGCGAAGACCGCAAACGCCGACGCCGGTGTGTGGAAGTTCAAGGATGGCGAAGCCTATTACGCGTGGTGTCTGAAGGTCGGCACGACAACAACCATGAGCGCCGCCGAGGTGCACAAGATGGGCCTCGAAGAGAACGCACAGATCGAGGCGCGGATGGACACGCTGTTGAAGAAGCAGGGCCTGAGCAAAGGCACCGTCGGCCAGCGCATGGGGGCGTTGTCGCATGACAAGCGGTTCCTCTATCCCAACACCGATGCCGGCCGGGCGCAGGTGATTGCGTATCTCAACGGCCTGATTGCGCAGGTGCGCACGGCGATGCCGAAACTGTCGAAGCTGCATCTGAGGGCGCCGGTGCTGGTGAAGCGCGTGCCGGTAGATATTCAGGACGGTGCGGGGCTTGGTTACATGAACCCCGGCTCGCTCGATGGCACGCGACCGTCGATCTACTACATCAACCTGAAAGACACCGGGAACTGGCCAAAATACTCGCTGCCGACGCTCACGCATCACGAAGCGATTCCGGGGCATGCGTGGCAGGGCGCGTATCTGACAGAGACCGGCAAGCTGCCGCTGATCCGCGTGATCCTTTCGGGCTTCAACGCCTACGTCGAAGGCTGGGCGCTGTATGCGGAGCAGCTGACCGATGAGATTGGGCTCTATCATGACGATCCATGGGGACAGCTCGGCTATCTGCAGGACCAGAAACTGCGCGCCGGGCGCTTGGTGGTGGACACCGGTTTGCACGCACTGCGCTGGACCCGCGAGCAGGCGGTGAAGTGGTTCGAGGACTGCACCGGCGATCCCCACGACGCGATGGTCAGCGAAGTCGACCGCTACTGCGGCACGCCGGGACAGGCATGCGGCTACAAGGTGGGGCACACCGAACTGCTGCGGCTGCGCGAGCATGTGAAAAAGACGATGGGGCCGAAGTACGACCTGCGCGATTACAACGACTGGGTGGTGGAAGCGGGCGCCGTGCCGCTCACGGTGCTGCAGACGGCGATTGAGAGACGGATGAAGGAAGCTTAGATCACGCCACCTTCGTCAGCATTGTGCGTGCGAGCATTTCGACGAAGGCTGAACGGGTCAGTTTGCGGCGGCCCGCCTCTTCATCGACGGCAGCCAGCACGCCGGAGTCTATGGAGAGATTGGCTTTCACGGGCTTGCCGGTTTCGCGGATCAGAGGAACCGTTGCGAGGCCTGCGCCATCTTTCAATGCGTCTTTGACGTCTCGCTCACGCTTGAGAACTTCAAGCGCTCGGGGACGTGGAACCTTACCACCGCTCTCCTCGGTCACCTCGGCCCAATCGCGCAAGGCATCGGCGGCGTTCGCAAGCGCATCGTCCATGGTCTTTCCCATGGCGGTGCAACCGGGAAGATCGGGAAACGTCACGCCATAGGCGCCGGCTTTTCCATCAATCAGCGCGATATAGCGGGCCATGGTTTCACTCCTATTTCAAAGCCATCCGGCAGTTTTGGCTATGCTGCGTGCCACGCCGGGCGACAGTGTGCGATGGCGCGGTACAACAACAATGCCTCTGGCAGGATGGCGATACACATCGTGCCCGCCGCCATGCCGCGCCAACTCCCAGCCTTCGCGCAATAAGCGCGCTACGACTTTGGTGCGGTTGGTTTCGGCAGTCGGCAACACGCATCTCCGTACGCCTATATAGGCGTACAACGGTCAGAGGTCAATCTGCGCCTATATAGGCGCCTACCTCAGCGCCGCCTCGATGTTGCCGCCGTCGACGGTGATCACCGCTGCGGTCGTTTTCTCGGCGTGGGCGAGGTAGACGAAGGCTTCGGCGACTTCGGCGGCGTAGACTTCTCGGCCTAGGAGGTTGCCGCTCATGTAGCTTTGTTCGCTGACGCCGCGCGCCTTTGAGCGGGCCGCCACCATGTCGTCGGTCAGCAGGCCCGTGCGGACGCGGTCGGCGTTGACGGCGTTGGCGCGGATGCCGTCTTTGCCGTGGTCGAGCGCGTATTGGCGGACGAGGAACAGAGTCGCGGCTTTCGGCAGGCCGTAGGGGCCGAAGTCTTTGCCGGGGTTTACGGCCTGCTTCGACGTGTTGAACAGCAGGCAGCCATAGGTGTTCTGCAGCTTCATGATGCGCACGGCGTTCTGCGCCACGCTTTGATGGGCGAAGAAGTTGAGCTCGAAGCTCTTGCGCAGCACGTCTTCATCGACGGTGCCGATGTTGCCCTGCCACGCGGCGCCGGCGTTGGAGACGACGATGTCGACGCCGCCGAACGCTTCCACCACCTTGTCGAAGGCGGCGCGCACGGATTCCGGATCGGTCACATCGCACTGAATCGCCAGCGCGTGTTTGTGCACGGCCTTGGCGGCCTTCACCGCCATGTCGTGATCGCGGTCGAGGATCGCGATCTCCGCACCTTCCGCAGCCATGGCTTTCGCGGTCGCGGCGCCGATGCCGGAGCCGCCG
>DATAHD010000055.1:0-2506 GCA_036263395.1 Rhizomicrobium sp.
CCAGCAGGTGGGCCCCGCGCAGATGGGATCCGTTGTTGGTCATTGAGTTTGATACTGATCAATTTTGATCAGACTCATCCACAATGCACGATAGATTTTCTTGCTGAAATTGCGGAGATGGATGGAGATGGGTCATGACAGCGTCGAAGAATGACAAGTTCAAGGAATACGCGCGTTACGCCGAGCATTGCTTGAACATGGTGGCCTCCACAAGGGATCAGGAATTGCGTTGCATTCACCGCGAAATGGCTGTCGAATGGCTAAGACTAGCAGGCTGTTGAAGAAGTAGGTCGCGGTTTGGCTGATTGAGTGATTCACTTTCTCCGAAGCGATTCGGAGGTTGGGCGATGCGGGGTGGGGATGAGCAGACTGGCAAGCTTTTCAGCTACGTCGATCTTGAGAAACGGGTTCGGTCGGATCATCCCCTGAGAGCGATCAGAGGACTTGTGAACGAGGCGCTGGTCGCGCTGGAGCAGGAGTTCGCGGCGCTTTATGCGCCGATTGGGCGGCCGTCGATCGCACCGGAGAAGCTGTTGCGAGCGATGCTCCTGCAAGCCTTCTATTCAATTCGCTCGGAGCGGCAATTGATGGAGCGGCTGGAGTTCGATCTGCTGTTCCGCTGGTTCGTGGGCATCGGCGTCGACGACGCGGCGTGGGATCACTCAGTTTTTTCCAAGAACCGCGAGCGCCTGTTGGAAGGCGACATCGCAGCCAAGCTATTGAGCACAGTTCTTGCACATCCGCGAGTGAAGCGGCTTCTGAGCACCGAGCATTTTTCCGTCGACGGCACGTTGATCGAAGCCTGGGCGTCGATGAAGAGCTTCAGGCCGAAGGATGGCTCGGACGAACCGCCCGCGGACGGAGACGGGCGGAACCGGGAGGCGGATTTTCACGGCGAGAAGCGCTCGAACGACACCCACGCCTCGACTACCGATCCAGAGGCGAGGCTCTATCGCAAGGGGCCTGGCAAAGAGGCCAAGCTCTGCTTCATGGGGCATGCCCTGATGGAGAACCGCAACGGACTGGTGGTCGAAGCTTGTTTGACGCCAGCCGATGGACACGCCGAGCGCGTCGCGGCGCTACACATGATCGAGCCGCACGCTGATCGGCCGCAGGCAATCACGCTGGGTGCCGACAAGGCCTATGACGCCGAGGATTTCATCAACGAATTGCGCTCGATGAAGGTGACGCCGCATGTGGCACAGAATACCAGCGGGCGCTCGTCGGCGATCGATGGCCGCACGACGCGCCATGCCGGCTACGCCGTCAGTCAGCGCATCCGCAAACGAATCGAAGAAGCCTTCGGTTGGATCAAGATGGTCGCCGGACTAGAGCAAACCAAGTTTCGAGGACGCGATCGTGTCGGATGGGCCTTCCGCTTCGCTGCCACCGCCTACAATCTGACGCGGCTGCCGAAGCTGTTGGCGGCGTCGGCATGAGCGCACCGCCGAACTCAACCGCCGCCGGCGGATCGTCAAGGCCGACATTTGCGATCGCCATCATCTCGCTATCTGTGCGCGCTAGTGATAAGCGCCGGCCAATCGGCATTCTTCTTCAACGGCCTGCTCTCATGTTCGCTTTCAAGGGGCAGCGCGCAGTTTTTTACTCCGCCGCCGCGGACTGCGCCGATCGTTAGTGCACACGGCAGGAGACAAGACCCGAAGACGCCGGTTGAACAAGCTCTCATGCGCGGATTGGGTACCGCATGACCGTGGTTCCGTCTCGGGGCTGCCTCGCTCTAGAATCGAGCATCGGTCCGGGGATCGGCTCATAACAGGCACGAGGGTTCCCCACCGTGGTCCTGCCTCCAGCAATGTGCACCTCGGATTTTAACCGATCTCCTTTTTCGGTGGTTTAGCGGCCTAGTCAGATGAGCTCGGGCTGCGCAACGCGGGCGATCGCCCAGATAAAGCCAACCATCTCGCGCGCGATCGCGGTGGTGACCACGACCTTCGGCTTACCGATTGCAACGAGGCGCCGATATCGCGCGCACAACCGGACCTGCGCTTTCCAAGCGATGTCTCTGATCGCCGCGGATAGTGGCTCGAGGCGATCGTGAAGTTTCCGACTGACGCGGGCTGACATGCGATAGGTCCAGGCGCCCTCGATCAGGACGCGACGCGCAAGCGCATTGCCTGCCTTGGTAATGCCGGCGCGTCGGACGGTGCTTCCAGACGAGTGTTCGCTCGGCACCAAGCCGAGATAGGCCATCAGCTGGCGAGCATTGGTGAAGCGTCGAAAGTCACCGACTTCGGCCACCACCGTAACCGCGGCGACGAGAGCGACTCCGCGCATCCCTTGGAGTGACGTAGCGACCGGCGCCATCGACCAGCTCGGCATCAGCTCTTCGATCTGCCGCGTCAGCCGGTCGCGTCTGGATTCCGCATCCTCGACAGCATGGATATAGTCCTGCAGCACGATCTGCTGCGCCGGATGATCAAAGCGCACCGTGGTGAGCCAGCGTCGATATGCCAGGGTCCAGGGGCGAGCTCCGTGGTAAATCCGG
>DATAHD010000056.1:0-4107 GCA_036263395.1 Rhizomicrobium sp.
AGGATCATCTCGTCGATCATCGGTGCGGTCTCGCAGCGGCGCCGCAACAGCACCAGCGTCTGCAGCGTAAGCCGTGTTCCCATGCTGTGTGCCACCAGATCGATCCGCAGATGCTGCTGCTTGAGAATGGTCAGCAAGGTGTGGAACAGCGGTACGGCATAGCTGCTGTGCTCCACGTCGGAGACATAGCGATCCACCTGTCCCGCACTGCTCCAGCTGAAGGCGAGGGGAATGCAGCGGCTCGACACATCGCGGCTCAGCTGCGCCGCGCGCGTAATCGCACTGTCGAATCCGGTGCCATAGCCATGCACATAGAGCATCACGCAATTCAGCCCGGTCTCTGCGACCATGCGCGCGAGAAATTTCTCCAGCGGCGCGGGTTCGTTCTCCGCCTGATCCGGATCGGGTGGCGCGCAATCTTCAATGGTGTACTTCGCAGGCCCGATGGTCGCAAAGATCAACTGCTTTTTGTCCGGCCCCACCGCGCCTGTACGCGGCACCGTTACCGGTAATCGGCCACAAGACGGCGCGGCCCAGTTCTCGCCGCGGCCACCCATGCGAGGGGGCGTTGTGCTCGCACCCCGGTCGGTAACATAGAAGACATCGGTTTCGGGCCAGCTTTTTGGCCAAACCGATTGCACTCTCGGCGGCGCATCGATGTTGTTCGGCACAACGCAACCGCCGAGGCCCAGGGTCACGAAAAAGCTCAATACCGCTCTGCGCATACGGCTAAATAACCTGCGTTGCCCCGGCGCGAAAGCTCCGTTAAGCGAGACGGGCAGGTCCTCGGGTATCGCGTCATGAGCAAATACGACTATGACCTTTTCGTCATCGGCGGCGGCAGCGGCGGCGTCCGCGCGAGTCGCATGGCGGCGATGACCGGCGCCAGGGTGGCGATCGCGGAACAATACCGCATGGGCGGCACCTGCGTGATCCGCGGCTGCATCCCGAAAAAACTGTTCGTCTATGCCGGCGAATTTGCCGAACATTTCATGGATGCGCCGGGCTATGGCTGGACGGTCGGCGAAACCAAATTCGACTGGCCGACCCTGATCGCGAACAAGGACAAGGAAATCGCCCGGCTCGAGGGCATGTACACAAAGAACGTCAACGCGGCTGGCGTCACCATCTTCCAGGATCGTGCCGTCTTCGAAGACCCGCACACCCTGCGCCTCGTCAACGAAGACCGCACCGTCACGGCCGAGAAAATCCTGATCGCGACCGGCAACCGCCCGACGCGCGAACTCGGCACCAGCCACGTCATTCCCGGCGGCGATCTCTGCATCACCTCGGACGAGGCGTTCCATCTCGACAAGTTGCCGGAGCGCATCCTGATCGCGGGCGGCGGTTACATCGCGCTGGAGTTCGCGCACATCTTCCACGCTCTCGGCTCCAAGGTGTCGGTGCTCTATCGCGGCGAGAAAGTGCTGCGCGGTTTCGACGAAGACATCCGCGACGCGCTCACCGAGTCCATGCAGAAGAACATGCTGCATGTCGCGCTGGGCTGTGAGTTCACCAAGATCGAAAAACGCGGCAACTGCCTGCACGCCGAAACCAACAAGGGCGACGTGATCGAGTGCGACCAGATCATGCTCGCCATCGGCCGCGCCCCGAACACCAACGGCTTGCATGTGGAACGTGCTGGCGTCGAACTCGGCCGCAAGGGCGAGGTCAAGGTCGACAAGTACTCAAAGACCAGCGCCGACCACATCTACGCGATCGGCGACGTCACCGACCGCATCCAGTTGACGCCGGTCGCGATCCATGAGGCGATGTGCTTCGTGAAGACCGCGTTCCAGAACACGCCGACCGCCGCCGATCACCACAACGTCGCGACGGCCGTGTTCACCACGCCGGAAATCGGCGCCGTCGGCATGACCGAAGAAATGGCACTGATGCAGGGCCACAGCATCGACGTCTACAAGTCGGTCTTCCGCCCGCTGAAACACACGCTGTCCGGCCGCGACTGCCGCAGCACCTTCAAGCTGATCGTGGATTCAAATACCGACAAAGTCCTCGGCTGCCACATCTTCGGCGACCACGGCGCCGAGATCATCCAGATCGTGGCCGTCGCGATGAAGATGGGCGCGACGAAGGCGGATTTCGACAACACAGTCGCCCTGCACCCCAGCGCCGCCGAAGAACTCGTAACGATGCGCACGAAGAGCTACAGCAAGACGCCGGAGAAGTAGTGCGACGTGGATCCTCCCCTGCGAAGCGGGGGAGGTGTCACACGAGCAACGCGAGTGTGACGGAGGGGGCAAGTCTCTCACCGCATTTGCGACCACCTCCCCCCTCCGTCGTCGCTGCGCTCCGCCACCTCCCCCGCTACGCAGGGGAGGAGCCAATTAAATCTGTACCTTCCGTCCTTCCCAGAACGGTGCGCGGACTTTGCCCCGCTGAATCTTCCCCGCCATCGACCGCGGCAAATCACCAACAAAATCCACCGTCCGCGGAATCTTGAACCCTGCGAGCTTGCCGCGCGCGAACACCAGAATCTCCTCCTTCAAGCGCTCGCTCGGTTCGAAGCCCGGCTTCAGCATCACCACGGCTTTGACCTCTTCGCCCCATTCCTTGTTCGGCACGCCGATGGAGCAGACGTCTTCCACGGCGTCGTGCTTGATGATCTCGTTGTCGATCTCCTGCGGATAGATGTTCACGCCGCCGGAGATGATGATCTCCGCCGAACGGCCCGTCAGGAACAGGTAGTCGTCCTCGTCGAAATACCCGATATCGCCCAGCGTGAAGAACCCGCCGCGATGGGCCTTCTCCGTCTTGCCTTCATCCTTGTAGTACTGGAACGGGTTCGCCGCCGTCGTCTGGTGATAGATCAGCCCCGCCTCGCCGTTCGGCAGTTCGTTGCCTTCCTCATCCATGATCTTCACGGCCAGCAGCACCGGCCGTTTGCCGACGGTGCCCGGCTTCTTCAGCCACTCTTCGGAGCGCACATAAAATCCCGCGCCGCCTTCGCTGCCCGCGTAGTATTCGAACAGGATCGGCCCCAGCCATTCGATCATCGCGCGCTTCACCTCGGGCGGGCAGGGCGCGGCGCCATGCACGAGGAATTTCAGCGACGACAGATTGTATTTCATCTTCACGTCGTCGGGCAGCGACAACAGCCGCTGGAACATGATCGGCACCATATGCGCGTGCGTGATCTTGTACTTTTCGATGGCCGCCAGAACCGCCTCGCTGTCCCACTTCTCGCCGATGAACACCGTCGGCACGCCCGACGCCTGCGGGATCGCGATATCGAACGCCAGCGGCGCCGCGTGATAACCCGGCCCCACGCACAGCTGCACATCGGTGTCGGGATCGTAGTTCGCGTTCGAGCCGGCGAATTGCGGCGGCGTCGCCACGCCATGCGGCCGGAACACGCCTTTCGGCCGCCCCGTCGTGCCGCTGGTATAAAGCATCTGGCTGCCAATCTGCGGATCGGTAATGTCCGACGCATCCATCTTCGCGATGGCGGTCTCGTAATTCTCGAACCCGTCGTGGTCGCCGCCGATGGAAAGCTTCAACCGCAACAGCGACGCCATCTTCGACGCTTCGACCACGCTCGCGAGCCGCGTCTCGCCGATCAGCGCCTTGGCTTCGCAATCGTTCAAAATGTACGCAATCTCATCCGCCGTCAGATGCCAGTTCACCGGCGTGATGCGCGTGCCGATGCGGCGCGACGCGTTCAGCGCCTCCATGAACTCCACCCGGTTGGAACAGCACAGCGCGATCCCATCCCCCGGCTGCAGCCCCGCGGCGCGCAACACCCGCGCCAGCCGGTTGGCATTGGCGTTCAACTCCGCCCAGGTGCGCGTGGTGAACCGGTCGGTCACGGCCATCGCATCGGGCTTCACCTTGGCCCAACTTGCCACGCCCATGCCCACCGCCTGATCCGCGACCAGCCGCTCGAGAAACTCAACCGTGATGTCCATCTGCGTCTCCCGCGCGCAGCCTTATTGCCCGGCCGCTACGTCCTGCCGTAACGCTAGCCTCCCGGCTTCGGCCTGACCACACTGTTTCCCGTTGAACCGATTGTCGCGGCTACTTCCGCAATCCCGATCAAGCCGCACCACCGGCCGTCCCTAGAGTTGAAAGGCAATCCATGACGAG
>DATAHD010000057.1:0-2920 GCA_036263395.1 Rhizomicrobium sp.
GCCAGAAATATCTCCGATCGCTGGACGTGGTCGCCTCAGGAGGTCACGATCTATATGCGCTCGCCCGAGCACGCCGCTGCTGAAAGCGCCGTGAACAGCGTGAGCGCGCAGTTTGCGGCGGAGAACCCGGGATATCGGCTCTACGCAAATACGCAAATCCGCGATCTCGATATCCAGCTTTCCCGTTACAACCAGAATTTATCGGTTGGCCGCGTCGCCGATACGATCGTTTCGGATGCAGCGGCAGCTTGCACACGGGCGCCGGAAAAGTTTGCCGACTGGCTCTCGTCCTGGCGTCCGCCGGTTGCCGCGAACCTCGCTGCACCCGGTCTCTCGCCACATGGGCAGGCGCGCGCCTTCGACTTTCAGGTCTACAAGGGCGACATCCTCATCGCCGGCACGGACTCCGGTCAGATCACAGACGTATGGATTGGGCGGGGGTGGGCGGATCGCCTTGCTCGAGCGGTACGAAAGGCCAGCCCGGCTTTTGAAGGGCCGCTCCAGAGCCCGAACGAGCCGTGGCACTACACTTACGTTGCGAAACAGCGCTGAGTACGGAGAGCGACCGTTGCCGAAAGATCTGAACGAAGCCTTCGTCCGCAGCCTTCCCGACAACGGCCCCGTCGTGATGGTCAATCTCGTCCGCTTCACGGAGAAATCCCGTGATGGCGACGGCACCGGCTGGGATGCCTATCGCCGGTACAGCAAAGCTGTCATGCCGCTGATCAAAGGCGTCGGCGGCACAGTGCTATGGGCTGGAGATGCCGAAGGCTTCTCCTTCGGCAACGTGCCGAGCGGCGGCTGGGATTACGTCGTGCTGGTCTACTATCCCTCGCGCGCCGCCTTCCTCGACATGATGACGTCGGAAGCCTACGCCGCCGCCAACGTCCACCGCGAAAACGGCGCCGCCGACCACGTCATCATCGCGACAAAGCAGACCTACACTAAATAACGCAGGGCGCTATGATCCTTGCCGTCTGGCTGACGGCACAGGGCATGTCGCAATCTCGACCATCGATCCCGCACGGCTTGAGCCGCGCCGAAGCCGCGCGTCTGCTCAAGCTGCATGGTCCCAATGAGCTGCCCGACAAAAGTCGCCGCAACCTGCTTCGTATCGTCCGCGATGTCTTCGCCGAACCGATGTTCGCGCTGCTTCTCGCCGGTGGTGTGATCTATTTCATGCTCGGCGAACCGCTGGATGCGTTCATCCTTCTCGCTTTCGCCACGTTTTCGGTCTCGATCGGGGTCGTGCAGGAGGCGCGCAGCGAGCGCGTCCTCGCCGCCCTGCGCAGTATCGCTGCACCGCGTGCCCTTGTTGTCCGCGACGGTGAGACCCTGCGCGTTCCGGCCCGCGAGGTTGTCCCCGGTGATTTCGTCCTGTTGTCCGAAGGCGACCGCATCCCCGCGGACGGCGTGCTGGTCGAAGCGCACGGCCTGCAGGTCGACGAGTCCCTGCTCACCGGCGAATCCGTCCCTGTCCAGAAGGTGGCGCCGGGGCTGGCGGACGCGACACCGGCTGAAGCCGCCATGATCTACGCAGGCACGCTCGCCGTGCGTGGCAGTGGAAGCGCTGTCATTTCTGCAACCGGCGTCCGCTCCGAGATGGGGCGCATAGGCCTTTCGCTGCAGAACATCACACTGGAAGAGCCCGGTCTGAAGGAACAGCTGCGCTGGCTGGTTCGCGATGCCGCCATCTTCGGCGTGGCCGTCGCGGTCCTCGTCGTCCTGGCCTCCGGATTCCTTCGCCACTCGTGGCTCGAAGCCGCGCTGGGCGGTGTTGCCATCGGCATGTCGGTCATGCCCGAAGAGATCCCGCTCGTGCTCGCTGTCTTCATGGCGATGGGTGCCTGGCGCTTGTCGCGCGCGCACATTCTCACGCGCCGCGCATCGGCCATCGAAACGCTTGGCTCGGCGACGGTCCTCTGCACCGACAAGACGGGCACGCTGACCGAAAACCGGATGCGCGTGGAGCTCCTCGTGCAGGGCGGCAACACCTGGCGGCGCAGTGACACAGAACCGGCGCCCTCGCCATCGCTCGATCGCATCGTTACCGGGGCCGTTGCCGCCAGTGCGCCACGTCCAACCGATCCGATGGATCGTGCCGTCCACGCTATCGCTGGCGAGCACGCTGCCGGAAGCGACGTCCTCCTCCACACTTATCCCCTGACCGCCGAATTTCTCGCTTTCACGAATATCTGGAAGCATGCCGCCAGCGGGGACGTGTTTGCCGCCGCGAAGGGCGCACCGGAAGCCATCGCCGGTCTGTGCCATCTTTCGCCCGACGAGCACGCAAAGCTCACCGCCACAGTCGATGCCTTCGCGCGCGAGGGCATCCGCCTCCTTGCCGTCGCCGACGCACGGCTCCCCGGCGAGAGCAGCCCGGCAACGCCGCACGACATTCCCTTCGCGTTTGTCGGACTCGTCGGCTTCATCGACCCCGTCCGCGCGTCTGTGCCCGACGCGGTGCGACAGTGCCGCGAAGCGGGCGTTCGCGTCGCCATGATCACCGGCGACTATCCGGCGACGGCTGTCGCGATTGCGGGACAGGCGGGCATCGCGAGCGACAGCGTTCTCACCGGGGCTGAACTCGAAGCGCTCGACGACGTAGCACTTGCCGAGCGCATTCGCGCGGTCGGCGTCTTCGCGCGAATCCGGCCGCACCAGAAACTGCGCATTGTCGAAGCACTGAAGCGCGACGGCGAAGTCGTCGCCATGACGGGCGACGGCATCAACGACGCGCCGGCAATCAAGGCGGCGCACATCGGTATTGCGATGGGCGCGCGCGGCACCGACGTTGCGCGTGAAGCGGCCGCTCTCGTCCTTCTCGACGACGAGTTCTCCTCGATCGTCGCCGCGATCCGGTTGGGCCGCCGCATCTACGACAATCTGCGCAAGGCGATTCAGTACATCGTCGCCGTTC
>DATAHD010000058.1:0-2733 GCA_036263395.1 Rhizomicrobium sp.
GGGCGGGATCACAGGCGGTTCGTCGGGACACTCCCCATTCGGGCCATGCCGTGGCAAGGTCGGCTGGAAACAGCGCTGGTGCCGAACTTATGGAACATCGCGGCGGCCTTGCCGTACTTGTTGCCTCCTCGCTGCTGCTCAGCGCCCCCGTTTATGCGGGTCATGCGCGGCCGGGGCTGTGGAACTCGACGGTTGTCATCGATTTGGGTGGACAGGATCCGAAGATGACGGCGGATCAGGCGGCGCGGATGGATACAATGGGCATCAAGATGCCTGGGCGGGCGCAGCCCCTGACCTCGAAGATGTGCCTGACGCCGGCGGACGCCGCGGCCGACACACCGCCGAAGCGGCCTGGCTGCACCTACCAGAACATCAAATGGACCGGGAACAGCGCGACCGGATCGTATGTCTGTAAGGGGCTGATGAACGGCTCCGGCAAATTCAGCGTCAGCTATTCGAGTGACAAGCACTACGAAGGCACGACGACATTCGTCGGCGATCCCATTCAGGGGCAATCCACCAAAGCTCAGACGAAGTTCACGGGCGAGTGGGTGTCGGACAATTGCGGAAACGTGAAACCCATACCGTGAGGAGTATTCGTTCATGACGAAGCGCGTGCATGTTCTGACGCTGGCCGGCGCCTCCCTGTTGCTGTTCGCCTCCGCCGATGCGGCGCGCTGGGGCAAACCCGGTCTGTGGGAAATGTCGTCGTCGATGAACATGGCGATGGGCGGCATGCCGACGATCTCGCCGGAGCAGATGGCGCGATTGAAAAAGCTGGGCGTGAAGATGCCGGCGATGAATGGGTCGGCCATCGTCAGCAAGGTGTGTGTCACGCCGCACGATGTGGAGAGCTTCGACGCCAAACGCTATGCGAGCGAGCGCAGCGGCTGCCGTCAGGCTAGCATGACGCGCACCGGCAATCACATCGTGTCGACCGTAGTGTGCGACGGGCAGATGAAGGGACAAGGACGAGCGGACGTTACACTCACCGACGAGTCGCACTATTCGACGATGTTTGCGTTCAAGGGCGTATCACATGGCCGTGCCGTCGACATGAAGGTCTCAACCAACGCCCACTGGCTGGGCGCCGATTGCAAAGGCTTGAAGCCGCTTACTCACGGATGACAGAGGAAGCCACTCAACTCGCCGAACTTCTGCGCCGCGCCAAACGCGCGGTGGTGTTCACTGGCGCGGGAATCTCGACCGAGTCCGGCATTCCGGATTTTCGCTCGCCCGGCGGTATCTGGACCAAGATGGCGCCGATCGATTTTCAGGATTTCGTCGCCTCGGCCGAGATGCGGCGGGAGGCGTGGCGGCGGCGCTTTGCGATGGAAGGCTCGTGGTCCGACGCGCGGCCGAACGACGGGCACACCGCGGTTGCCTGGCTGGTGGGCGAGGGCAAGGTCAGCCATATCATCACCCAGAACGTCGATAACCTTCATCAGGAGTCGGGTGTTCCGGCCGACAAGGTGATCGAGCTGCACGGCAACACGCGCTATGCCAAATGCCTCGAATGCGGCGCGCGGGCGGAGATCGTGGATATCCGCAAACACTTCGAGGAAACAGGTGAGCCGCCGGATTGCCTGTTCTGCGGCGGTATCGTGAAGACCGCGACAATCTCTTTCGGGCAGGCGATGCCGGAAGACGAAATGGCGCGGGCGCAGCAGGCGACGCTGGCCTGCGATCTCTTTCTCGTGCTGGGGTCTTCCCTAGTAGTTTACCCCGCAGCAGGGTTTCCCCTGATGGCGCGGCGGAATGGCGCGAAACTCGTGATCGTGAACCGCGAGGAGACCGAGCAGGATGCTTATGCCAATCTCGTCCTGCACACGGAAATAGGCCCTACAATGCGTGCGGCTGTTAACGCCCTATAACGCAATTGCCGCCTAGCTTTCGCCCGTTACTATGCCTATCAGATTCCCCCAGATATGCCGCAGGAGCAGCCTTTGGTTCGCTTAGACGAAGAAGACGATAAGCCCGACGAGTCCAAGACCGGCGAAGCCCCGATGCCGCCCGTCGCGAAGGCTCTCT
The DNA here is from genome assembly GCA_036263395.1 of Rhizomicrobium sp. Lineage (GTDB taxonomy): Bacteria > Pseudomonadota > Alphaproteobacteria > Micropepsales > Micropepsaceae > Rhizomicrobium. Next base: position 2,032 of record DATAHD010000058.1, read on the forward strand.
ACAAGTCGCGCACGGTTTTGATTTTCGGTGAAGTCGATATGCGCATGGCGGAGCGCGTGACGGCGCAGTTGCTGGCGTTGTCGTCGGAAGGCGATGGCGACATCCGCGTGATCGTCAACTCGCCCGGCGGTCACGTCGAATCCGGCGACACGATCCACGACATGATCCGCTTCGTCGGCAGCCGCGTGAAGATGATCGGCACCGGCTGGGTGGCGAGCGCCGGTGCGCACATCTATCTCGGTGCGAAGAAGGAAAACCGTTTCTGCCTGCCGCAGACGCGCTTCCTCCTGCATCAGCCGCTGGGCGGCGTGCGCGGTCAGGTCTCGGATATCCAGATCGAAGCGGAAGAGATCATCAAGATGCGCGAGCGTCTGAACAAGATCATCTCGAAAGAGACAGGCCAGCCGCTCGAGAAGGTCATCCAGGACACCGAACGCAACTACTGGATCGGTGCCGAAGACGCGAAAGCCTATGGCCTCGTCTCGAAGATCATCGAGAGTGAGAAGGATATCTGACAATGACCGCGCCGTGGTGGAAAGGCGCGGTCGTTTATCAGGTCTATATCCGCAGCTATTGCGACAGCAACGGCGATGGCTATGGCGATTTTCGCGGGCTGATCTCCAAGCTCGATTACATCGCGAAACTGGGCGTGGATGCGATCTGGCTTTCGCCGGTGCATCCGTCGCCGGATCGCGATTGGGG
>DATAHD010000059.1:0-5201 GCA_036263395.1 Rhizomicrobium sp.
TGCGGCGGCAGGTCGTCGCTATAGCCCAGCACCATCACATGGTCGTAGCCCGGCACATTCAGCGTATCGAGCGCGCCGCGGCTCGTGATGTCGATCACGCGATGCTCGACCGTCATGGCGTCGCCATGGATCGCCATCGCAGTAACGTCGCTCTCGAAGGCTGGCGTATCGGCCGCGATGGTCAGCACCGAGCCCGGCGCCACATAGCGCGACAGCTCGAACGCAATCATCGGCCCGCGCCGGTTCCAGCCCAGGATCAGCGTGCGCTCGGCCGTCTTCTCCGCCGTCTTGGGCGCAAGGATCGCCGCCGCATCGATGGCTGCTTCGCCACCGATTTTGATCGCCGCGTCGTCTTCCGCGATGATGATCGCCTTCTGCCCCGCTGCGATCACCGTATCCATCGCCGGATTCAGCTTCACGCTGCCGTCTTCGTTGGCGAGGCCGATCAGCGAGCATGCCTCATACGCCATGATCGCATCGCCGAACGTCTTGCCCGCCAGCTCCGCCTGCTCCGTCGTGTAGATTTCGCAACCATCGAAATCGAGCAGTTCCGAATACACCGCCGAAAGCCCCGACTGCCGGCTCGAATGTACCACGATCTTGGAGATCAGATCGTCCGCCATCACCAGCTGCACTTCCTTGCCGCCGACGATGTGCGCGACTTCGGCATTGCTGCCGTCGCGGATTTCCGCCGCGATCTGATACTTCGCGCTGCGCCGTTTGGGATCGTGCACCAGCGCCAGCACCGTCTTGATCACCTGCGAGTCCGGATCGTCTTCTTCCGGCGACAGCACGATCACCGAACGGCAATCCTGCGGGCTGACGATGGCGAGGTCATAGAGGTCGGTCGGATCACCGCTGCGGCAGATCACTTTCGTCGTGCGCAGGTTCTCCACCTTCGCCGCGATCTCGTCTTCCATCGCGACCTTGTCCTTGTTCGCCATGATGACGACATGGGCGCGCTTCTTGCTCGCATTCGCGATGGTAAGTTCGGAGATGATGTCGAAGATCGACGCCGACCAGTTCAGGATGACGGTGTGGTCGCTCTCAAGCACATTGCTGCGGCCCTTGCGCAGGTCTTCCAGCTTGGTGTTCACGCCCGCGCTCAGGATACCGATCAACGCGGAGAAGATGAAAATGCCTGCGAAGGTGACGACCAGCATCACGATCCGGAAGCCCCAGCCGTTGTCGCCACCCAGCGTGCCGGCATCCATCGTGCGCATCAGCGATTCCCACATCGCTTCGAGCAGGCCGAGCGGTTGTCCGCCCTCCGGTGCAATGCGCGTCACAACCAGGAACACGGCGGCAATCGCGATGATGATGAGAACGACGATGGCCAGCCAGCCAATGAGCGCAATCGGCCCGGCGGCCATGCTCTTGTCGAAGCCATAGCGCAGCCGTTCGGCCAACGGGACCTGTCGAGACATATTATATATAGGCCGCGCTGCCCCCAGCACGGCTCCCCCATGCGACTCCCAATCCATAAAGAGCGCGCACCCGGAGGGGAAGGGCGCCGACGCCGCAATCAAGACAACAGGTATTAAAGCTTCGGCGGCACGAACCCGCCAAACTCCTGCTCCAGCAGCTTGGCAAATCCGATTGTCGTGCGATCCTCGAGATACGGTCCGATGATCTGAAGCCCGATCGGCAGTCCGCCTTTCGTCATGCCGACAGGGGCCACGGTCGCCGGCAGATTGCCCAGCCCTGCCATCGTCGCGAATGCGCCCTGCGTCTGGTAGTCGACGGGTTTGCCGTTCACCAGGAACGGATGCTCCATTGCCTTGTCGTCATGCGTGAAGGCGGGCGTGCCGAAAGCCGGCGCCAGCACGATGTCGAAATTGCGGAACAGCGCGGCCCACTGGCGGCGGATGCGGAACTGCTCGTCCATCAGGTCCATCCAGTCGAACGCGCTCGCCTTCACGTTGCTGGCGGGATTGCCGCGGGCCATCGCGATGCCGATGATCTTCACGAAGGTCTGCACCACCTTCATCAGATCGGGCAGCAGATCGCTCTTGTACGCCACCTGCGCGCCGCGCTTCGTCAACCGCTCGGCAACAGCATGCACGGCTCCTTTCACTTCGTCGTCGGTCAGCGTCTCCGGATGCTGATCGAGTACCAGCACGCGATAGTCTTTCAGCGCCTCGTGCCGCGCCTTCGGCAGTTCGAGGCGATAGCCCGTCGCCTCCATCGCATACGTCCCCGCCAGCACATGGAGCGCGGTCTCGAGATCGGCGGCGCAGCGCGCCAGCGGTCCCAGCACCGTCAATGGCATGCCCGCACCGTCCGGTGCCGGCGGCGGCTTCACGCCGCGCATCGGAATGATGTTGAACGTCGGCTTCAATCCATAGATGCCGCAGAACGCCGCCGGCACGCGGATCGATCCGCCCATGTCGGTGCCCATCTCCAGCGGCACCATCCCGCTCGCCACCGCCGCCGCGCCGCCGCCCGACGATCCGCCCGGCGTCTTCGTCACGTCGTAAGGATTGTTGGTGCGTCCGAACAGCGGATTGTCGGTCTGCCAATCGGCCAGCATCACCGGCGTGTTGGTCTTGCCAAGGATCACCGCGCCCGCCGCCTTCAAGCGTTCCACGGCCACCGCATCTTCCTGCGCGACGAAATCTTTGAACGGCGGAAAGGCCCAGGTGGTGTGAAGCCCGGCGACGTTGATCGCTTCCTTCACCGTCATCGGAATGCCGAGCAGCGGCTTCGTCTCGCCCCGCGCCCGCGCCGCATCAGCCTCTTTCGCCGCCGCGCGCCCGCGCTCGAAGTCGCGCGCGATCACCGCATTGATTTTGGGATCGATCGCCTCGATCCGCGCAATCGCGGCATCGGCGAGCTCAACGGCCGAAACTGTCTTCGACGACAGAGCGACGGTGAGTTCAGCCACAGTGGCATAGGTCTCCTGCGCTGGCGCCGGACGCGCAGCAGCGCCACTCGCGGCCCCGATGGTTGTGAGCGCACCAGCGGCACCAAGCAGATCACGGCGATTCAGCGGCGGAACGTCAGACACGGGCATCTCCATTCGATGGAGATTATCTATCACCACCGCCAAGCGCTCGCTGTACCGCGATTGCGGTGCTCTAATCTCTGAAGCTGAGCGTAAGCGTCAGGCACGCCGCGCAAGAGTGGCGATCAGATTGCTGAAACCACATTGTCAGTCGTGAGAACGTGAGAGCCCAAGAGCTTGAGATGGAAGTCTATGTCGGTGCCGTTCGAAGTGCCTTCGATGTAGGTGTTGCCATCCACCGCGACAAAATACCGTACAGCGCCAGCCTGGCCGTCAAAATTGCCCGTGCCGTAGAAGGCTTTGATGCCCGCGATGCCGATCAATTCATCATCCGTGAAGTCATTGATGACGGAGTTCCCGGACTTACCCATCTCGAAGAAGAAAGAGTCCTTTCCGCTACCACCAGTCAGTTCATCGTTTCCGCTTAAGGAAATCAGTCTGTCATCGCCTTCGTCGCCGTACATTTTGTCATTGCCCCCACCGCCGACGATAAAATCGTTCCCGTCGTCGCCATAGAGAGCATCGGTGCCTTTCTGCCCCGCCAGGATGTCATCGCCTTGGCCGCCTTCGATAAGGTCGTCACCATCATCTCCGTCGACCTCGTCGTTGTCGTTACCCCCCAGGAGATGGTCTTTTCCATCTCCGCCTGAGAGTCTGTCGTCGCCGGCGCCGCCATCCAAAGCATCCGCGCCGGTGCCGCCGGAAAGCGAGTCGTCGCCGGCATCTCCGGTCAGGGTATCGTCGCCCTCATTGCCGGCAACGGAGTCGAACCCATCACCGCCGGACTCAGTGTCGTTTCCTAGCCCACCCTCCAGATTGTCGTTGTCTCCCTCGCCGTACAGCACATCATTGCCTGAAGCGCCGAGCAGATGATCGTCGCCGTTCTGGCCGAATATCGCGTTGCGCCCTGCGTTCCCTTCCAGCACGTCGGCTTGCTGCGTTCCGAAGATATCCTCGACACCCGAAAGCGTATCCGTTCCCTCGCCGGTCGCATCGGGGGACGCACCGTCCGGATGCATGACCCTTGCTGTGTTGTCAGCGAGGTGTACCTCCACACCGAACGGACTGAAGATGAACGACACCCGGTCTCGCCCGCTGCCGCCGATGACAACGTCGTCGCCAAGGCCTGGGATGAGGATATCGTCGCCCGCACCGCCCCACAGGGTGTCGTCGCCGACGTCGCCCACCAGCGTGTCATTACCCTTGCCGCCGCCGATCTGATCGTTCTCGGTACCGCCTTGGAGTCCATCATCGCCATCGCCGCCCTCAATCACATCATTGCCCGCGAGGCCGCTGATCTGATCGTTGCCTTTGCCGCCGGTCACAACGTCGGTACCAGCACCGACGTTGATCGTGTCGTTGCCGTCGCCGCCATCGACGATGTCGTTGCCGCCGGTCAGCGTTACGCGGTCGTTGCCGCCACCAGCGTCGATGTTGCGATCGTGATCGACGGCATCGGAGAAGATGTTGCTCGCGTCGCCCAGATGGCTGCGCACCGGCATCCCGTCGATCGCGATGTTCAGCTGGAATGCGCCTGTCTGCGTCCCGCCACCCGCAAACGCGAAATCACCGGCATACAGATTGTCGAAACTGCTGACGTAGACCGAGTAGAACCCGCTCGCGGCAACGGAGAACGTCAGTTTCGGATCGTGCGTTGTTGCCGATCCTTTATCGGTCGTGCCGCTGTCGTCGTTCTGTGCGACCAGATTGCCGAGGGCATCGACCAGTGTGAGCCTGAAATTGCCCGCAGCGTTGTCGACATCGAATGTGATCGTCTCGCCGGCGCGCGCGAGGAAGGTGGTATGCGGTGCGCTTGTCGCGCCGCTGACCGATGACAGCGCCACCAGATTTGGCAGGTTCGGCGTATCCAACCCGCTGAAACCGCTCTTGTTTGGCGTCGCCGCACCAAGCGAGAGCGCACTCACGCCCTCCATCAAGGCGAGATCGCCGGTCTCCGACAGATTGAATTTGCGTGCCATCTGCCTCGCTCCCCCAGGCAAGTTGACAGCGACACTATTGCAGAAAATCCATCCGTTGGGGAGGGGGTGCCTAAGGCTTCAAATCCACCGCCGCCCGGAAGCTGCCGTCCATATAGAACGGCACCGACTGGTGCTCATGCACGATCTTCCAGCCGCGTTTGCTCTTCTTCAGACCTAACGTCATGCGAAACCACAGGTCTGTCTCTTCGCCATCG